>NZ_AZSN01000045.1:0-26988 GCF_000576225.1 Methylibium sp. T29-B
GCGCCGCCGCGCCGGCACCGGCGGCGGCTGCGCCGGAGCCCGCCGCGCCGACCGGACACAGCGTGAAGTCACCGATGGTCGGCACCTTCTACCGCTCGTCGAGCCCGGGCGCCAAGGCCTTCGCCGAGGTCGGCCAGGAGATCAAGGAAGGCGAGCCGATCTGCATCATCGAGGCGATGAAGATCATGAACGAGATCGAGGCCGACAAGTCGGGCACGGTCACCAAGATCCTCTGCGAGAACGGGCAGGCGGTCGAGTTCGGGCAGCCGCTGTTCATCATCGAGTGAGGCAGAGCACTCGATGTTCAAGAAGATCCTGATCGCCAACCGAGGCGAGATCGCCCTCCGCATCCAGAGAGCCTGCCGCGAGCTCGGCGTGCGCGCCGTCATCGTCTACTCGGAGGCCGACCGCGACGCCAAGTACGTGAAGCTCGCCGACGAGGCGGTCTGCATCGGCCCGCCGGCCTCGGCGCAGAGCTATCTCAACATGCCGGCCATCATCGCCGCCGCCGAGGTGACGGATGCCGAGGCCATCCACCCCGGCTACGGCTTCCTCAGCGAGAACGCCGACTTCGCCGAGCGCGTGCAACAGAGCGGCTTCACCTTCATCGGCCCGACGCCGGAGTCGATCCGCGTGATGGGCGACAAGGTGGCTGCCAAGCAGGCCATGATCAAGTCGGGCGTGCCCACGGTGCCGGGCGCCGAGGGCGCGTTGCCGGACGACCCGAAGGAGATCATCCGCCAGGCGCGCGCGATCGGCTACCCGGTCATCATCAAGGCCGCCGGTGGTGGCGGCGGACGCGGCATGCGGGTGGTGCACACCGAGGCGGCGCTGATCCACGCGGTGCAGACGACGCGCGCCGAGGCCGGCGCGGCCTTCGGCAACCCGACCGTCTACATGGAGAAGTTCCTCGAGAATCCGCGCCACATCGAGATCCAGGTGCTGGCCGACACCCACCGCAACGCGGTGTGGCTGGGCGAGCGCGACTGCTCGATGCAGCGTCGCCACCAGAAGATCATCGAGGAAGCTCCGGCGCCCGGCATCCCGCGGCGCGTGATCGAGCGCATCGGCGAACGCTGCGTCGCCGCCTGCAAGAAGATCGGCTATCGGGCGCCGGTACCTTCGAGTTCCTGTACGAAACGGCGAGTTCTACTTCATCGAGATGAACACCCGCGTGCAGGTCGAGCACCCGGTGACCGAGCTCGTGACCGGCGTCGACATCGTGCAGATGCAGATCAAGATCGCCGCCGGCGAGAAGCTGCCGTTCACGCAACGCCAGATCGAGATGCGGGGCCACGCGATCGAGTGCCGCATCAACGCCGAGGACCCGTACAAGTTCACGCCGTCACCGGGCCGCATCACGATGTGGCATCCGCCGGGCGGCCCCGGCGTGCGGGTCGATTCGCACGCGTACACCAACTACTTCGTGCCGCCGAACTACGACTCGATGATCGGCAAGATCATCACGCACGGCGACACCCGCGAGCAGGCCTTGGCCCGCATGCGCACGGCGCTGCTGGAGACGGTGATCGAAGGGATCCAGACCAACACGCCGCTGCACCGCGAGTTGGTGGTCGACGCGAAATTCGTCGAGGGCGGCACGAGCATCCATTACCTCGAAGGCTGGATGGCCCAGCGCAAGCGCTGACGTGGCAGACACGAGCATGTTCGAGCTGGTGTTGCTCGCCCGCGAGGAGCAGGTCGAGTCAGTGTCGGACGCGCTGATGGAACTCGAAGCGCTGAGCATCTCGGTCGAAGACGCGGACGCCGACACACCGTCCGAGCAGGCGTTGTTCGGTGAACCCGACATGCCTGCACCGAAGGCCGGTTGGCAGCGCTCGACGCTGCGCGCCCTGTTTCCGGACGAGTCCAGCGCGACCGATGCGGCGACGCTGTTGCTGGCTCAGGAGTGGGCGGCCGATCTGCAGGTGCACTCGCTGCAGCCGGTGCCCGAACAGGACTGGGTGCGATTGACGCAGTCGCAGTTCGCGCCGGTCGAGATCACGCCGACCTTCTGGATCGTGCCGTCATGGCATGAGGCGCCGGCCGCGGCGACGCAGGTGATACGGCTCGACCCTGGCCTCGCCTTCGGCACCGGCACGCATCCGACGACGCGCATGTGCCTGCGCTGGATCGCCACGCACGAGGCTGCGGTGCGCGGCCGGCGCGTGCTCGACTATGGCTGCGGCTCGGGCATCCTTGCCATCGGTGCCGCACTGTTCGGGGCCGCGCCGATCGACGCGGTCGACATCGACCCGGCGGCGATCCAGTCGACTCGGGACAACGCACATGCCAATGGCGTGACGCTCGAAGCCGGGCTGCCCGAACGCGCCGGCAGCCCGTCGGCCATCTATCCGCTGGTGCTGGCCAACATCCTGGCCACACCGTTGAAGCTGCTGGCGCCGCTGCTCAGCGCCCATGTCGCCGCGGGCGGCCACCTCGTGCTGGCCGGCATCCTGGAGCGCCAGGCCGCCGAGCTGCAGGCCGCCTATGCGCCATGGCTTGTGCTCGAGGTCAGCGATCGCGAAGACGGCTGGATCCTGATGACCGCCCGCCGCGCCGCCTGAGAAGGGCCTGCGCGATGGCATCATTCGCAGCATGAGCCTGGCCACCCGCTGCACCGCCTGCGGCACGATCTTCCGTGTCGTGCAGGACCAGCTCAAGGTCTCGGAAGGCTGGGTGCGCTGCGGCCGCTGCCAGGACACCTTCAACGCGCTCGAAGGCCTGTTCGATCTGGAGCGCGAGGCACCGCCGCAGCGTATCCCGAAGGCCGGCGCTACGCAGTCGGTGGTCGAGGGCATGGCCGAGTTCGTTGCGAGCCATCACCCCGGCAACAGCGAACACGGCGCACTGCCGGCCATGCCCGCGACCCAGGAGCATGACGCGATCGAGTCGCGCTTCTTCGCGCCGCAGTCCGACGACAGCCGCTCGGACGAGCACCCCGATTTCGCCGATGCCCGCTTTCCGAGCGAGTTCCCGCCCGACGCCGCGGCACTGGAACCGGACGCGACCGAAGATCCCGTCGATGCGCTGCCGCCAGCCAGCCCCAAGAGCGCGCCGCCGTCCACGCCATTGCTGCAGCGCTGGCGCGACAGCCGTGCCGCGCGACAGGCGGCCGCGATGAGTTCGCTGCTGGAGGCGCCGATCGGGGACGAGGCGGCGATGCCGCCGCCCGCTGCGCCGGCCGTTGCCGGCACTCCCGGCTTCCTGCGCCAGGCCGAGGATGCGGCGCGCTGGCGCCGCCCGCGGGTGCGCGCCTCGCTCGTCGTGGCTGCGGCACTGCTGATCGGCACGCTGCTCACCCAGATCGCTGTGCAGTACCGCGACGCCTTCGCGGCACAATGGCCGCAGGCGCGGCCGACACTGGAAACGCTGTGCGAGGTGCTGGACTGCCGCATCGAGCCGCTGCGGCGCCTTGCGGCCATCACCGTCGAATCGAGTGGGCTGACGCAGGTGGAAGGCAGTGATGCCTACCGGCTGAGCCTGACGCTGCACAACCGGGGCCAGGTGGATATCGCCCTGCCGTCGGTCGATCTCAGTGTGACCGACAACAGCGGCACCCTGGTCTCGCGGCGCGCGCTGGCGCCGGCCGATTTCCGCACCGCCACGGGCGGTTCAGTGCCCGGCGTGGCGCTCGCCCCCGGATCGGAAAGTCAGTTGCAAGCACTGCTGACGGCGCGCGGCGCACGCATCAGTGGCTACACGGTCGAGCTGTTCTATCCCTGAGCCCCTTGCTCGTCGCCGATCGACCGCCCTTTTATTCTTCCTCGTCTCGGAGTTGCCATGCCGGCCCTGATCTGCGGTTCGCTCGCGTTCGACACCATCACCATGTTCCCCGGCCGCTTTGCGCAACAGATCCTCCCTGAGCAGATCCACATCCTCAACGTGTCCTTCCTGGTACCCACGCTGAAGCGCGAATTCGGCGGTTGCGCCGGCAATATCGCCTACACCCACCAGCAGCTGGGCGGCACGCCGGTGGTGATGGCGACGCTCGGCGCCGACGGCGACGGCTACCTGCAGCGGCTGCGCGATTGGGGCGTGAGCACGACCCTGGTCAAACGCATCGATGAAAGCTACACGGCGCAGGCGATCATCATCACCGACCAAGACAACAACCAGATCACCGCCTTCCACCCCGGCGCGATGCAGTTCGCACAGCGCACGGCGGTGCCCCCACGGGGTGACCTGGCGCTCGCGATCGTGGCACCGGACGGCCGCGACGCGATGATCGAGCATGCCCAGCAGTTGCACGAGGCCGGCATTCCATTCATCTTCGATCCGGGCCAGGGCCTGCCGATGTTCGACGGCACCGAACTGCGCCGATTCGTCGAGCAGGCGAGTTGGGTCGCGGTGAACGACTACGAGGCGAGGATGCTGTGTGACCGCACCGGCCTGAGCTCGAACAACTGTCGCGCTCCCACTTGCGCGGCCTGTTCGTCACACTGGGCGCTGACGGCTGCGAGGTGTGGGAGCAGGGGCAGGTCCGGCGCGTTCCTGGCGTGACCGCCACGGCGATCGTCGATCCGACCGGTTGCGGCGACGCCTTCCGCGGTGCGGTGCTCTACGGCCTGGAGCGCGACTGGCCCCTGGCGCGCTGCGCCGAACTCGGAAACCGCGTCGGCGCGCTGAAGATTGCGTGCGCCGGCCCGCAGAACCACCGCATCGATCGGGCCGCGCTCGGACTCTGAATCGGTATCGACTGTGCCGTAATGCACAGTCGTGAGGCAGCGGCGCCCTCGGAGACAGCGACACGCGAGATGGATTCACGGACGCAGTGGCGGCCGAGCAGCTATCGTTCGCATCAGGCTGAGTGGCCGGTGAAACTGCGGCCGCCGATGGAGTGTGCGATGACTCTCACGAACTGGCTGCTGTTGATGGGCGCTGCGCTCGCGCTGGCCGCGCTTTCGTGGCTGATGTGCGCCTGGTGGTATCGACGCCAGTTGAGTGCCGTGCTGCAACGCCTCGAAAAGGCCCGCGCCGTCGCGGGCCAGAATGCAACGCAGGCCAAACGCCAGATCGCACAGTTGCAGAAGGAACTGGCCGAACGCCCGGCGCTGAGTGCGGTTCAGCGCGAAGCCCGCGACAAGGCCGCCGATGCCGCCGCGCGCAAGCAGGAACTTGCCGAGAACCTCGACCGCGGCCGACTCGCGACGGCCCTGCCTGCGAACGGCTTCGCCGACACGCAACCTCTCTAGACCGACCGCGTACTGCCGCTGCTGCTGCGCCCATGAAAAAGCCCGGCCGGAGCCGGGCTTTCAACTCTGGTCGAGCCAATCGCTCAGGGCTTGGTGCCCGTCGGGAAAGGCCAAGCCGCTTGCGGGCTGAGCGTGGTCTTCGCTGCCGGGGCTGCAGGCGCAGCAGGGGCGGCGGGAGCCTTCTTCGCAGCCGGCTTCTTCGCGGCTTTCTTCGCAGCCGGCTTCTTGGCAGCCTTCTTCGCGGCAGGCTTCTTCGCCGCGGCCTTCTTGGCAGGGGCCTTCTTCGCCGCCGCCTTCTTGGCCGGAGCCTTCTTCGCCGCCGCCTTCTTGGCCGGAGCCTTCTTCGCTGCCGCCTTCTTGGCCGGAGCCTTCTTGACTGCAGCCTTCTTCGCCGGGGCCTTCTTGGCCGCGACCTTCTTCGCCGGGGCCTTCTTGGCCGCAGCCTTCTTCGCAGGGGCCTTCTTAGCGGCCGGTTTCTTCGCAGTTGCCATCACGATTCTCCTTGATCAAGTTGCAAAGAGCACTGTGCCGCTCGATACGGCACAGCGATTCACTGCCCATGGGGCTGCCTTGGAGAGACGCTCCGGTGCAGTGAATGGGGTCGTGGGCAATGCGTTGCGCTTCTGCGTCGCTAACGTCTCACCCACAGATCTTGATTTGTTGTCTTCCTTCTTCTTCAGAGCCCGAGCGCCGTGCGCACGAGGTGCTTCAATCCCAGGAGAGCGCGCCACCGGACTGGTACTCGATGACGCGGGTCTCGAAGAAATTGCGCTCCTTCTTCAGGTCGATCATTTCACTCATCCACGGGAACGGGTTTTCCTCGTTCGGGAAGAGCTCCTCCAGGCCGATCTGCGTCGCGCGCCGGTTCGCGATGTAACGCAGGTAGCCCTTGAACATGGACGCGTTCAGACCGAGCACGCCGCGCGGCATGGTGTCTTCGGCGTAGCGGTATTCCAGTTCGACGGCCTTCATGAACAGGGCCTTGATCTCGGCCTTGAATTCGGCGGTCCACAGCTGGGGGTTCTCGAGCTTGATCTGGTTGATCAGGTCGATGCCGAAGTTGCAGTGCATCGACTCGTCACGCAGGATGTATTGGTACTGCTCGGCCGCGCCCGTCATCTTGTTCTGCCGACCGAGCGCGAGGATCTGCGTGAAGCCGACGTAGAAGAACAGACCTTCCATCAGGCAGGCGAAGACGATCAGCGATTTCAGCAGCGTGCGATCGTTCTCGAGCGTGCCGGTGTGGAAGTTCGGATCCATGATCGCGCCGATGAAGGGGATCAGGAACTCGTCCTTGTCGCGGATCGACTGGACCTCGTTGTAGGCGTTGAAGATCTCGCTCTCGTCCAGGCCCAGCGACTCGACGATGTACTGATAGGCGTGCGTGTGGATCGCTTCTTCGAAGGCTTGGCGCAACAGGAACTGCCGGCACTCGGGCGCGGTGATGTGGCGGTAGGTGCCCAGCACGATGTTGTTGGCGGCCAGCGAATCGGCGGTCACGAAGAAGCCGAGGTTGCGCTTGATGATGCGGCGCTCGTCTTCCGACAAGCCGTTCGGATCCTTCCAGGTCGCGATGTCGCGCGACATGTTGACCTCTTGCGGCATCCAGTGATTCGCACAGGTGGCGAGGTACTTCTCCCACGCCCACTTGTACTTGAACGGCACCAGTTGGTTGACGTCGGTCTGGCCGTTGATGATGCGCTTGTCGGCCACGTTGACGCGGCGCGTGCCCGCTGCCGCCGAAGGCTTCACGGCATGGGCCGCAGCCGGAGGCGCATCGAACAAGGCAGCAGACTGCGTTGCGGGCGACGAGGAAATCGGGGATGACGGGTCTGTGGCCCGTGCATCGCGCAGCGATGAGGGCGGAGTGTGATGCGTCGCAGTGGAGGCGGAACGAGCGTCGTCTTCCCAAACCAGCATGGTGTACTTCCTGTGAACTGAATTATCGGAGTGTTGTGTTCAAACACCAAGCACTTGTTGACATCGAAGCGCTGAAGTTGTTGCGGTCGTGCATCGCTTGCAGGCGACCACGACCGCACGACACGCATTGGCGAATCACTGACAGGCCTCGCACGTCGGGTCGTCGATCGCGCAGAACTTCATGTCGGTGGCGGGCACGCTGCTCGCAGCATCGAACTGCGCTTGCGCTGCAGCAGCCACGGCATCGACACCACCGCTGCCGCTCGACACGGCATTCAGGTGCCCCGCCTTCACCGTCGATTTCTCGGCATGCGTCGCGCCCACCGTGCGCAGGTAGTAGGTGGTCTTCAGGCCACGCTGCCACGCGAGCTTGTAGGTGTCGTCGAGCTTCTTGCCGGACGCGCCCGCCATGTAGATGTTGAGGCTCTGCGCCTGGTCGATCCATTTCTGGCGGCGTGCCGCCGCCTCGACCAGCCAGGTCGGCTCGACCTCGAAGGCCGTCGCGTAAAGCGACTTCAGTTCCTCTGGCACGCGGTCGATGCGACGCAGCGAACCATCGAAGTGCTTGAGGTCCATCACCATCACGTCGTCCCACAGACCGAGCTTCTTCAGATCACGCACGAGGTACTCGTTGATGACCGTGAACTCGCCCGACAGGTTGGACTTGACCGACAGGTTGCTGAACGACGGCTCGATCGACGCGTCCACGCCGATGATGTTGGAGATGGTCGCGGTCGGAGCGATCGCCACGCAGTTGGAATTGCGCATGCCGTGCTGCTGGATGCGCGCGCGCAGCGCGTCCCAGTCGAGCGAGGTGGAACGGTCGACGTCGACGTAGCCGCCGCGCTGCTCGGCCAGCAGATCCAGGCTGTCGATCGGCAGGATGCCGCGGTCCCACAGCGAACCCTTGTAGCTGGAATAGCGGCCGCGCTCCTCGGCCAGTTCGGTCGAGGCCCAATAGGCGTGGTAGCACACCGCCTCCATCGAACGGTCGGCGTACTCGACCGCCTGCTGCGAAGCGTAGGCAATGCGCAGTTGGTAGAGGCTGTCCTGGAAGCCCATCACGCCCAGGCCGACCGGGCGGTGGCGCAGATTGGAGTCGCGTGCCTTCTTGACCGCGTAGTAGTTGATGTCGATCACGTTGTCGAGCATGCGCATCGCCGTCGACACCGTCTTCCTCAGCTTGGCGTGGTCGATCTCCAGACCCTCGGCGCCGTGCATCAGGTGCTGGGCGAGGTTGACCGAGCCGAGGTTGCAGACCGCGATCTCGCTGCCGTTGGTGTTGAGCGTGATCTCGGTGCACAGGTTCGAAGAGTGCACCACGCCGACATGCTGCTGGGGCGAGCGGACGTTGCAGGCATCCTTGAACGTGATCCACGGATGCCCGGTCTCGAACAGCATCGACAGCATCTTGCGCCACAGGTCCTTGGCCGGCACGCGCTTGTAGAGCTTGAGCTCGCCTCGATCGGCCTTCTGTTCGTAGGCGGTGTACGCCTGCTCGAAAGCGATGCCGAACTTGTCATGCAGGTCCGGGCAGGTGGACGGCGAGAACAGCGTCCAGTCGCCGCCTTCGATGACGCGCCGCATGAACAGATCGGGGATCCAGTTCGCGGTGTTCATGTCGTGGGTGCGACGGCGGTCGTCGCCGGTGTTCTTGCGCAGCTCCAGGAACTCCTCGATGTCGAGGTGCCAGGTTTCCAGGTAGGCACAGACCGCCCCCTTGCGCTTGCCGCCCTGGTTGACGGCCACCGCGGTGTCGTTGACGACCTTCAGGAATGGCACGACGCCCTGCGACTCGCCGTTGGTGCCCTTGATGTGGCTGCCGAGCGCACGCACCGGTGTCCAGTCGTTGCCCAGACCACCGGCGAACTTGGAGAGCAACGCGTTCTCCTTGATCGCCTCGTAGATGCCGTCCAAGTCGTCGGCCACGGTCGTGAGGTAGCAGCTCGACAGCTGCGAGCGGCGCGTGCCGCTGTTGAACAGCGTCGGCGTGCTCGACATGAAGTCGAAGCTCGACAGCACCTCGTAGAACTCGATTGCCCGCGCCTCGCGGTCGACCTCGTTCAGCGCCAGGCCCATGGCCACGCGCATGAAGAAGGCCTGCGGCAATTCGATGCGCGCCTTGCGAACGTGCAGGAAGTAGCGGTCGTACAGCGTCTGCAGGCCGAGGTAGTCGAACTGCAGGTCGCGGTCGGCCTTGAGCGCCTCGCCCAGGCGGCGCAGGTCGTACTGCATCAGCCGCTCGTCGAGCAGTTCGGCCTCGACACCCTGCTTGATGAAGCCCGGGAAGTAGTCGGCATAGCGCTGCTGCATTTCCTCGTGGAGCACCTCGCCGCCGAGGATTTCGCGGCGGATGGTGTGCAGCAGCAGCCGCGCAGTCGCCCGCGTGTAGGCCGGGTCCTTCTCGATCAGCGTGCGGGCGGCCAGGATGGCGGCCTTGTAGACCTCGTCGATCGGCACGCCGTCGTACAGGTTGCGCTGGGTCTCGGCGAGGATCGGCGCAGCCTGCACCTCGCTGCCGAGATTGGCACAGGCCGATTCCACCAGGGCCTGCAACCGGCCGGTGTCGAGCGGCACGCGCTGGCCGCGATCGATCACGTGCAGCGCGACGGCCGGCGCCACCGGCGCAGCGCCCTGCTTGGCGCGCTCCTGAGCGCGGCGCTCGCGGTACAGCACATAGGCGCGGGCGATCTCGTGGTGCCCGCCGCGCATCAGCCCGAGTTCCACCGCATCCTGGATGTCCTCGATGTGGAAGGTGCCGCCGCCCGGACGTGAACGCAGCAGCGCGCGCACCACCGATTCGGTCAGACCATCGACCATCTCGCGGACGCTGGCCGAGGCCGCACCCTGCGTGCCGTGCACGGCCAGGAAGGCCTTCATCAAGCCACGGCGATCTTGTTCGGCTCGAACGCCACCACCGCTCCGTTGCGCCGGATGATCTGGTAGCCGGCATAGGCCGAGCTGCCGGGAGCCGCCCGCGAAACTGCGGTGGCGGCGAGCGCGCCGCCGGCAAGAGCGGCGGCCGGAACGCTGGAGCTGATGGATTGCATGAGGTCCCTTTCGGTTCTTATGAGATGACGGTGTTTGCGACGGGCCGGCGCAAGGGGTTCGACTGCGGGTGATCGCCTGGGTTCAGCCTTCGAGGTACCAGCGTGCACGGGACACGGTGCGCCATGAACTGCCGATCGCCATCGTGACAGCGGGACGATCGGAGCAGACGCAGCGCCGGGCTGTACAACGCCGCCTGGACGGGGCGGCCACGAGGTCGATGTTCACGCGAGAGCGACCCCGGACGTGCTCGGCTCAGGCAGGACGGGAAGGCATCGGCACACTATATCTAGCGCTCGTCGCCTCTACAAGCACTATATGTAGCGTGTCACGACTTGAAACGTGGCGACCTTTCTCACACCTCGGAGACAAGCCGCATCAGTGCTTGCGCACGACGGCCCGGCCCACGAGTGACGCGCCTCCAGCGCGAAAATCGGCCGCCAGGCCGCATGGAACCTGCCTTCGCCAAACGCGCTCGCTTCGCGCCTTCAGCGCGAGGCGAGCACACCCTTGGGAAAGTACCGATCCGGCCATTCTGTCAGCGACTGCAGGCGCACCCACTCGAAGCCGGCGCCGGGGTCGAGCTTGCGCCCGGGAGCCACGTGCTCATGCCCGGCCACGTCGCGCAACGGATGCTGCCGCGCGAGCGCGTGCAGCAACTCGGCGAGGCGCTCGTACTGCGACGGCTCGAAGCGCTCGCCCTCCAGACCTTCGAGCTCGATGCCGATCGAATAGTCGTTGCAGTTCTCCCGGCCTCGCCACGCCGAGCGGCCGGCATGCCAGGCCCGCCGCGCTGTCGGCACGAACTGCAGCAGCTCGCCGTCGCGCCGGACGACGAAATGCGATGACACCTCGAGGCCGCGGATCTGCTGGAAATAGGGGTGAGCATCCCAGTCGAGCGTGTTGGTGAACAGCCGCTCGATCGAGTCGCCTCCATAGCTGCCAGGCGGCAGGCTGATCGAATGGATCAGCGCCAGCGTGACCTCGGTGCCTTCTGGCCGCGGCCCATGGTTGGGCGAATCGACGCGGCGCGCAGCCGACCACCAACCGTCCTGCCAGTGCGTGCCCTGCAGGCTCACGCCCGCCCCGATCCGGCGGGCGGCAGTTCGTCATCCGAGTCGTCGGCACCCGGCCCGATGGCCACGCCATGCTCGGCGACCATGACCCCCAGCCGCGCCATGCGATAGCGCATCTGCCGCAGCGAGAGACCGAGGCTGGCGCCTGCAGCAGTGCGATTGAAGCGGTAACGCTCCAGCGCACGCACGAGGATGTCGCGCTCGACGCCGTCGAGGTAGGCGGCGAGATCGTCCGGCAACGGCGTCGGCAGCGCCGCGCTCGCCGGGAACTCGGCGGCGCTCGGCGTCGGCACACCCGCTGGCAGCGCCGCCAGCTCGGCACGCCCGCTGTCGCTGAACGCCGACTCGGGCAGGTCGAGGTCGCCGACATCGATCACATCGCCATCGCACAGCGCGACGGCCCGGTGCAGCAGGTTCTCGAGTTCGCGGACGTTGCCGCCGAAGGGGTAGCGCAGCAAGTAGGCGAGCGCGTCACGCGTCAGCCGCGGCGGCGGACTGACTCCGGCGTCGGCGGCGATGCGCTCCAACACGCGCTCGCAGATCGCCGGCAGATCCTCGAGCCGCTCGCGCAGCGGCGGCACCCGGATCTGGATCACGTTGAGCCGGTAGTACAGGTCCTGGCGGAAGCGCCCCGCCTGCACGTCGGCCGCCAAGTTCTTGTGTGTCGCGCTGACGATGCGAACGTCCAGCGCCGTCTCCGTCGTCGCGCCCACCGGCCGCACCGAGCGTTCCTGGATCGAGCGCAGCAGCTTGCTCTGCATCGACAGCGGCAGATCACCAATCTCGTCGAGGAACAGCGTGCCGCCACGCGCGGCCTGGAAGAAACCGTCGCGGTCCTCGTTCGCCCCCGTGAACGCACCGCGTCGGTAGCCGAAGAACTCGGCTTCCAGCAACTGCTCAGGGATCGCCCCGCAGTTCACCGCAATGAAGGGCTGACTCCGGCGCACGCCGCTGTCGTGGATCGCCCGTGCGACCAGCTCCTTGCCGGTGCCGGACTCGCCATGCACCAGCACCGGTGCCATGCTGCGCGAGACCTTCTCGATCAGCGAACGCACCTGCTGCATCGGGGCCGAGTTGCCGGCCATCCGCGCCAGCGCGCCGGCCGGAGGGACCACCGCAGCGGCCGGGCCGATCACGATCGTCGGCACCGGGCGTGCGGCAACGCCGGCGCGCGAGGGCCTCGCCGCCCCGGACTCGGACGGCAACTGATCGGGCTGCACCGTCGGACCGCTGGCCGCGGCCCGACCGAGGGCAGACGCCACGACGCTGCGGAACAGTTTCAGGTCGACCGGCTTGGTCAGGTAGTCGTAGGCGCCGGCCTTCAGCGCCTCGACGGCGCTTTCCGCCGAGCCGTAGGCGGTGATGACGATGGTCTTCTCGCGGCGCCCGGCTTCCTCCAGGCGATGCAGCAGGTCGAGCCCGCTGCCGTCGGGCAGACGCATGTCGGTGATCACCGCGCTGAACGTGCGGTCGGCGAGTTGGGCCCAGGCGTCCTCGACACAGGCTGCGGTCTCGATCTCGTAGCCCTCACGCAGCAGCGTCAGCTCGTAGAGGGTGCGCAGGTCGGGCTCGTCGTCGACCACCAGCAGGCTGAAATGCGAGGCCGGCTCATGGCGTCGCTCCCGGGGTGGAGCATCGCCGCGCCGACAGGTCATGTGCCGTCGAAGGGCTGAAGTCGCTGGGCACTGAAATTCTCATGCGCTGAAGTGAAGCCGGGAATCGCCGTCCGGAAGCAGCGTGCGCCGCATGGCGACCGAGAACACGTTGCGGTGGCGCTCCGGCGCGCCGCGTGAGCTGTATTCGATGCTGGCGCCGTAGCGCTCGCACAGCTCACGACAAATATACAGTCCCAGTCCGGTGCCGCGGCTGCGCGTCGAGAAGAAGGGCTCGAACAGGTAACGCTCGACCTCGGGCGCGATCTGCTCGCCGTCGCTTCCCACCGTGAGCAGGGCTCGGCTTTCGCTCGCCGCAGCGAGCCGCAGTTGGACCGCACCGGGCGTCCGGCTTCCGTGCCGCAGCGCGTTGTCGAGCAGATTCACCAGCACGCGGCGCAGGTGCTCGCCGTCGAACACCACGCCGAGCGGCTCGCTCGGCAGGTCGACCCGCAGCACGCTGTCGGCACCGATCGCCAGGCCCGCGGTGCGGGCCCACTCGCCGCAGATGGTGGCGACCTGCAGACTCGCGTCGAGCGGCGCCGGCTCGGGCAGCAGGCTCGGTGCAACCTCCATCACGTCGTCGACGATGCGCTTCAGGCGCTCGGCGTTCTCATCCACCATGCGCGTGAGCTGCACCTGCTGCGCGCTGCTGGCGTCTTCGGCCAGCAGCGCATTGGCTTGCATGATCGCCGCCAGCGGATTGCGGATCTCGTGCGCAATGCCGGCCGACACGCGACCCATCGCCGCCAGCTTTTCCTGGCGCACGCGCGCCTGCACCGTGCGCAGGTCCTCCAGGAAGAGCACGCAGTAGTCCTCCGGCGCCCCCGTCTCGCGGCGACGCGTGAAGCGCACGCGCAGGCGCAGCTGTCGCGGCCCCGTATCGCTGGAGGCCACACGGGGCAACACCACGTCGCGCCCCCCCTCGGGCCAGTGGCCCTCCCCGAAGGCCCGGTCCACGGCCCTGACCAGGGGCTCCCAGGCCTGCACACCGGTCAGCGAGAAGCTGTCGGCGGCGCTGATCAGCGGCTCGTCGAGCAGATGGCGCGCCGCCGGGTTGGCGGCGCGCACCCGGCCACGGCGGTCGACGACCATCACGCCGTCCTGCATTTCCTCGAGGACGAGGCGATTGAGTTGCGCCTGCTGGCGCGCCAATTCGAGGCTGCCGCGCGCTGTCAGCTCCTCGCGCGCCAGCCGACCGGACAACTCGCCCGCCATCAGGCTGACCACGAACAGGCCGACGCCGGCCAGGCCCGCCTGCGTGAGCTGCAACGTTGCCTCGCCGGTCACGTCCACATTGAGCCCCGCGGCAGCAAGCAGGATCAAGGTGCACCCGGCGGCCACTCCCAACGCCTGCAGACGCGGCGTCAGCACACCGGCCATCAGCACCGGCAGCACGAGCAGCGCCGAGTAGTTCAGCACGCCTCCGCCGGCCAGCAGATGCAGGACGCCGAAGCTCAGCATGTCGACCCCGATCGTCGCCATCCAGTGGCGGCGTCGCAGACGCGACTGCAGCGCCGGCTGCATCGGACCCAGCAGGTTGGGCAGCACCCACAACAGGAGCGCGGCCATCGCGTAAAGCGAACACAGCGACAGCACCAGCTCTCGCTGTGGCCGCGGACTCAGCCAGGTGATCGCCACCTCGGTGGCCAGCAGCGCGAGACCGAGCACCGCGCGCGAGGCCACGAAGGCACGGTAGAGCCGGTACACCGCGCTCTGGCCCGACCCGGCGATCCGCCGCGCCTGACGCGACAGGAAGCGCGAATCGGCAGCATCGGTCTCGCGCCACTCGCCACGGTCGAAGCGCGACTGCGCCGCATCGTCGTCACCGGGCAGGCCGAGATCGATCGACCCGAACCACGACGCCCCGCCATCCGCAGGGGCGCGACGGCGACCCGATCCGGTCGTGCCCGCCATCAGCGTGAGTCGCCGTGGGCGAGCCGGTGCGCGTCGCTGCAGTAGTGGCCCTGCAGGCCCGCCACGGCCTCGGCTCGCGGCAGGTGCACGCCGCAGTGAACGCACTCGATCATGGCCTGCGGCGCACTGCCCTCGGACGCGGGCGCACGGTCGGGGCGTACCGCACGTGGCCGCGAACGCACGAGCCACAGCACGGCCACGATCACCAGCAGCAGGACCAGGTACTTCATGCGTGAAGGGACGTCGGAAAGACAGAAGAAGGCCGTGCTTCGCCGTCAGGTCGTGCGGTGGAGGACCACTTCCAGCACGAAGCGCGAGCCGACGTAGGCGAGCAGCAGCAGCCCGGCCCCCACATAGAGCCAGCGCGTCGCCAGCCGGCCCCGCCACCCGAAAGCGCGGCGCCCGGCGAGCAGGGCCGCGAACACACCCCAGGCCAGCACGGAGAACACGCTCTTGTGATCCCAGCGCCAGGGCGAGGAGAACCACCAGCCGAGCAGCAGCGTGGCCGACAGCACGACGAAGCCGGCCGCCACGAAGCGGAAGGTCAACTTCTCCAGCCGCAGCAGCGGCAGCCCGGGCGACGGCACGCGCGGCGCTTCGCCTGCCGCCGGCTTGCTGCGCAGGCGCTGCTCCGCACGCCGCAGCAAGGCGGCGTGCAGCAGCGCGGTGCCGAACAAGCCATACGACGCAATGCCGAGGATCCAGTGCAACGGCGCCCACGGTGAGCCAGCGTGCGGGCGCAGTTCGCCGGGAAACACCAGGGTCAGCACGACGGCAGCCGCACCCAGCACGGCCAGCGTGCGCCGCACGCCGGCCAGCGGCACAAAGCGGCTTTCGATCGCATACACCGCCAGCACCAGCCACAGCGTCACCGACAGCGCGGGCGCGAAACCGAAGCGAGCGCCCGGCTGCGCCTCACCGACGCCGGCCGCGTGGAGGCCGATGGCCAGGCCATGGCCGATCCATCCGACCGCCAGCACGACGCCGAGCCATGTGGCTTCGCGCCTGAACGCAGCGACAAGGTAGGCCAGCAGCGCCACGATGCTCGTCGCGGCCAGCGGCAGCAGGCTCGCAGCGGAGAGGCCGGGCGATAAAATCATGCTGCGCAGTGTACGTTCGCGCCCCGGGCCGCAAGGGGTGCGCGCCGGACGGCCGGCTCCGCAGCGCGCCGCGCCCCGACACAGCACCAACCCGAGACCTCCTCCCATGGCATCCGCCCTTTCCGAACGCCTGAGCCGCCTGGTCAAGACCATGCGCGGCCAGGCCCGCATCACCGAAGACAACGTGCAGGACATGCTGCGCGAGGTGCGCATGGCGCTGTTGGAGGCCGACGTCGCGCTGCCAGTGGTGCGCGACTTCATCGCCCGCGTGAAGGAAAAGGCACTGGGTCAGGAGGTCGTCGGCTCGCTGTCGCCGGGGCAGGCGCTGGTGGGCGTGGTGCACAAGGAGCTCGCGGCGACCATGGGCGCCGGCGGTGTGGCCGAGCTGAACCTCGCGACGCAACCGCCGGCGGTGATCCTGATGGCCGGCCTGCAGGGCGCCGGCAAAACCACGACGACAGCCAAGCTCGCCAGGCACCTGATCGGGCGCAAGAAAAAGGTGCTCACGGTGTCGGGCGACGTTTACCGGCCGGCCGCGATCGAGCAGCTGAAGACGGTGACCCAGCAGGCCGGCGCGGAGTGGTTTCCGTCGCAGGCCAGCGACCAGCCGGTCGACATCGCGCTGGCCGCGGTGGACTACGCGAAGAAGCACTACTTCGACGTGCTGCTGGTCGACACCGCCGGCCGCCTGGCGATCGACGAAGCGATGATGGCCGAGATCCGCGCGCTGCACGCGGCGCTGAACCCGATCGAGACATTGTTCGTCGTCGACGCGATGCAGGGCCAGGACGCGATCAACGTTGCCAAGGCCTTCAAGGAAGCGCTGCCGCTGACCGGCATTGTTCTGACCAAGCTGGACGGTGACTCGCGCGGCGGCGCCGCGCTGAGCGTCCGCCAGGTCACCGGCGCGCCGATCAAGTTTGCCGGCGTGTCCGAGAAGATCGACGGCCTGGAGCTGTTCGATGCCGAGCGCCACGCCGGACGGATACTCGGCATGGGCGACATCCTCGCGCTGGTCGAGCAGGTGCAGCAGGGCGTCGACCTGCAGGCGGCACAGAAGCTCGCCGACAAGGTGAAGTCGGGCTCGGGCTTCGACCTCGAGGACTTCCTCTCGCAGATCTCGCAGATGAAGAACATGGGAGGCCTGTCGGGCCTGATCGACAAGCTGCCCGCGCAGATGACCGGTGGCAAGACGCCACAGCTCGGCGCCGCGACATGGACCGTGCCGAGCGCGACGTGCGTCGCATGGAAGGAATCATCCGTTCGATGACGCCGCTCGAGCGGCGCAAGCCCGAGTTGCTCAAGGCCAGCCGCAAGCGCCGCATCGCCGCCGGCGCGGGCGTTCAGGTGCAGGAGGTCAACCGCCTGCTGAACCAGTTCGAGCAGATGCAGGGGATGATGAAGAAGATGAAGGGCGGCGGCATGATGAAGATGATGAAGCGCATGGGCGGCGGCGGAATGAAAGGATTTGTTCGCTAGCCCGAAAGCGTGCGTTGTTCTCTTGACGCTCTTCGGCGCCCCACTTACGTTCATCGTCGGGGTTTTGGAGGATGACGATGATGGGCGATCCGATGGTTTTGCAGGCGCTGGCGGTGCTGTTGGCGGGCCTGATGCTGGTGGTACTGGCGCGACGCCGCGGTGGCCGTGAACGCCCGGAAAGTCCGGGCCGCGACAAGCAGCGCGACAAGCGCGTCGAGGCGCTCGACACCGTGGCCGCGTGGCCGCCCGAAGCCACCCGCGTGCTCACGCTCAAGGAGCGCAAGGCGCAGTTGGTGCTGCAGCAGGCCCTGCCCGAGTACACCTTGCTGGCGCAGGTGCCCCTGGCCCGCTTCATCCGCGTGCCGACCCGCAATTCGTACCACGAGTGGATGCGCCGCGTCGGCCAGATCTGCGCCGACCTGGTGGTCTGCGACACGGTCTCGCAGGTGATTGCCGTCGTCGAAGTGCGCCGCCCGCCCGGCAAGGACGGTGAACGCACCGTGCGCCGCCACGAGCGCATGGACCGCGTGCTGCAGCAAGCCGGCATCCGCGTGATCGTCTGGAACGAGGACGCACTGCCGAGCGTCCCGATGGTGCGCGACCAAGTGGTGAACACGTCGCAGGGCCTTCGTACCGAGGACGGCGGCAGCCGTGTGCGCACCCGCCGGGCAGCGGTCATGCCGGGGGTGCTCGTGACCGAGGTCGCCGGCAGCGCCGCGCCGGCGGCGCGGCCCACGATGGTGACCTTGCAGGACGTGCTCGAGGACCTGGACCGCGAGGCAGCTGACGGCGCCACGCTGGCGGAGCCCGCCCAGTCGACCTGGTTCGACGATCTGTCGTCCGCGTCGATGCCGCTCGACGCGCCGGCCCGCTGAACCTGGCGCGTCCGGCTCAGGTCAGCAGCGCCTGCGAGAACTCGCGCGCGTCGAAAGTCTCCAGATCCGCGAGCTTCTCGCCCACGCCGATGAAATAGACCGGCACCGGCGAGGCGCCGTCACGCTCGCGCGACCACAGCGCGATCGCCGCCAGCACCCCGCCCTTGGCAGTGCCGTCGAGCTTGGTGACGACCAGCCCGGTCAGCCCCAACACGGCATCGAAGGCCTTGACCTGGGCCAGCGCGTTCTGCCCGGTGTTGCCGTCCACCACCAACAGCACCTCGTGCGGCGCGCCGTCCATGGCCTTGCCGATGGTGCGCTTGATCTTGCGCAGCTCTTCCATCAGGTGCGCCTGCGTCGGCAGGCGGCCGGCGGTGTCGGCGACGACCACATCGCAGCCGCGGGCCTGCCCGGCCTTCACGGCATCGAAGCTCACCGCGGCCGGGTCGCCGCCTTCCTGGCTGACGATCTCGACGCGGTTGCGGTCCGCCCACACCGCGAGTTGCTCCTTCGCCGCTGCGCGGAAGGTGTCGGCCGCCGCCAGCAGCACCTTCAGGCCGCCGTCGGCAAGGTGGCGCGTGAGCTTGCCGATGCTGGTCGTCTTGCCCGCGCCGTTGACCCCCGCGACCATGATCACCGTCGGCCGCGTCTCGCCCAGCACCAGCGGCCGCTGCAGGGGCGCAAGCAGTTCGGCCAGCGCGTCGACCAGCAACAACTTCACCGCGGCAGGATCGGTGGCCTTGTGCTCCTTGACGCGCCGCTTCAGGTCGGCGAGCAGGTGCTGCGTGGCGGGCATGCCGGCGTCGGCCATCAGCAGCGCCGCCTCGAGTTCCTCGTACAGCGCCTCGTCGATGCGCGTGCCGGTGAACACCTGCGTGATGCCGGATCCGGTGCGCCGCAGCCCGCTCTTGAGCCGGTCGAGCCAGGGGCGGCGCTGTTCGGCAGGCGCCGCAGCAGCCACGCGGACTTCGGCATCAGGCCCGGGAGACGGTGCGGATGCTGCTGGGGCCTCGGGGCCGGTCGGCGGTGGCGCCACGACCGGCGCCTTCTTCTTGAAGAAACTGAACATGTGGCCCGGATTCTAGGGACAGGCCGCCGCGGCCTCTCTGGGACGCAGCGCCCCACACGCACCACGGTGAGCCCGGCGCGCGAGCGATCGTCACCGGCGCACCGGAGAAGCGGCTGCCTAGAATCGGCCGATGCCCCGTGCCCCCGCTGCCGCTCGCCCCGCCGCCACGCCAGCCAGGCCGGGTGAGGTCCGACTGATCGGCGGGCAGTGGAAGCGCAGCAAGCTGCCGGTGCCCGTGGCTCCGGGGCTGCGCCCCACGCCCGACCGCGTGCGGGAGACCTTGTTCAACTGGCTTGGCCAGGACCTGAGCGGCTGGCGCTGCCTCGATGCCTTCGCCGGCAGCGGCGCGCTCGGTTTCGAGGCAGCCTCGCGCGGCGCCAGCGACGTGATGCTGCTCGAGCGCGACGCCGCCTGGTGCGCGGACTGTGCGCAGTGCGGGCGCGACTGGCGGCCCACGCGGTGCGCATCGAGGCCGCCGACGCGCTGGCGTGGATGACGCGTTACGCCGGCGCGCCCTTCGACTTGGTGCTGCTGGATCCGCCCTTCGACGGGGGCCTGTTCGAGCCGGCGCTGCGCGCTGCGCAGCGCGTGCTGGCACCCACCGGTCGCGCCTACCTCGAAGCCGACCGGGCGTTCGAGGCCGAGACGCTAGAGCCACTCGGCTTCGCGCTCGATCGGCACACCCGCGCCGGGCAGGTGCATGCGCACCTGCTCCGCCCCGCGGACCGTGACGCTGCGGCATAAACTTCGCCACCCTGCCCGCTCCGCGAAGGAAACACCGTGCCCTTCAACCCCGGCCTGAGCGCCGTCTACCCCGGTACCTTCGACCCGATGACGCTCGGACACCAGGATCTGGTGCGTCGCGCCAGCGCGCTGTTCCCCCGTCTGATCGTCGCCGTGGCCGCCGGCCACCACAAGCGCACCATGTTCACCATCGCCGAACGGCTGGAGATCGCGCAGGAACTGCTGGCCTCGCATCGCAATGTCGAAGTCATCGCGTTCCGCGGGTTGCTGCGCGACTTCGTCGTCGAGCACGGCGGCAAGGTGGTGGTGCGCGGCCTGCGCGCCGTGAGCGACTTCGAATACGAGTTCCAGATGGCCGGCATGAATCGCCAGCTGATGCCCAACGTGGAAACCGTGTTCCTGACCCCGAGCGACCAGTACCAGTTCATCAGCGGCACCTTCGTGCGCGAGATTGCCACCTTGGGCGGTGATGTTTCGAAGTTCGTGGCACCCTCGGTCCTCCAGCGCCTGAAACAGCGCGTCAGCCAGGCCACATGACACACCGGATGTCCGTCCCGATCGACAACGCCCGCCGCGGGCTCGGCGGCCGTGCGCCGCTGCATCGGAGCTCCCCATGGCCCTGATGATCACGGACGACTGCATCAACTGCGACGTCTGCGAGCCCGAGTGCCCCAACCAGGCCATCTCGCTCGGGCCCGAGATCTACATCATCGACCCGGCCAAGTGCACCGAGTGCGTCGGTCACTTCGACGAACCGCAGTGTGTGCAGGTCTGCCCGGTCGCCTGCATCCCGGTGAATCCGGCGCACGTCGAGAGCCCGCCGCAGTTGTGGGCCAAGTTCAGGGCGCTCGTCGGTGAACCCGCGTCGCCAGACGTGTCGCCGCTGCCCCCCTCCGGCACCGCTGCGGCTGAATCGCCGTTCTGTGTTCAACGGGTCGGCGGGGCCGCCGTTCCGGCGCGCGTCTTCTTGGCACCGGGCGGCACAGGCCCTGTCGCCTTGAAATCTCCGGAAGCACCGGCCGGAGGGTTTGCAGGCCGCTTCGCGTGCCGCCGCTTCTTCGGGTTCGGCTTGCCGGCAGTCGCGTGCACCTCTGCGTCCTTCTGCGTTGGCGCGCTCAACGAAGCCGCCCTCACGCTCACCGACTCGGCTTGGCGTCGCTCGTGGGCGAGCGCATCGGCCAAGCGGGCATCGCGCCGCGCCGCCTCCATGGCCTGCTGGCGCTGGGCCGGCGTGCGTGCGTCGTCATCGACGCGGAGCGTGCGCCCGTCCGCACAAGGCTGCTGCGAGTAGCTGCGTCCGTCGGCGCCGCAGCGGTAGACAGCCCCCTGGGCGCTGGCGGCCTGCGGTGCCGCGGCGGCGAACAAGCCCAGCACCAGCAGTGACAGCATCCCATGCTTCATGGAGGATCGCCCTGGGTGGTGGCCGGGGCGCTGCCGGCAATATCGGGCGCCCTAGGAGCATCCGCCGCAGCAGGAACCCCAGTGCCCGCGACCGCCACCGGCCGCGGCGGCTTCGGCCGGGGCGGCTTGCTGGTGTGCAGGCGCAGCGTGGCCTTGCTCATGTCACCGGACAGCAAGGCGTCGACAGCAGTCAGCGAGCGCACGATGCAGGCATCGATGGCCTCACGGTGCTCGCGCGTGGGCTTGCCGAGCACGTAGTTGGCCACCTCGGCCTTCACACCCGGATGACCGATGCCCAGCCGCAGACGCCAGTAGTCAGTGGAACCGAGTTGCGCATGGATGTCGCGCAGGCCGTTGTGGCCGGCATGGCCACCGCCCTGCTTGAGCTTCATCTCGCCCGGCGGCAGGTCGAGCTCGTCGTGGGCCACCAGGATCTCCTCCGGAGCGATCTTGAAAAAGCGTGCCAGCGCCGCTACCGACTTGCCCGACACGTTCATGTAGGTCTGCGGCTCCAGCAGCCACACCGGCCCGACAGGCGTGTTCACTCGCGCCACCAACCCGTGGTACGCGCGCTCCGCGTGCAGCGAGGCCTTGAGCTGGCGCGCGACGGCGTCCACCCACCAGAAGCCGGCGTTGTGGCGAGTGGCCTCGTACTCCGGGCCCGGGTTGCCGAGCCCCACCATCAGTCGAATCATGACAAAGATTATCGTGAGGACCCAGACCGAGCCACACCGTGGAAAGCGTGCAGCCACGAAGGAGCTTCTCTCTCCTCTTGCGATCTTTCATCGAGTCGGAACAGGTCGAGTCTGCGTAGGCAAGGCATGTCCCTGTGTGGAGATCTCAGCGTACTTGAAGCCCGCATCCGTGGTCGCGCCCCCATGAGAGGGAGTTGCCCAGATCGTGTAGCGGGCCCCGGTGCGACACGGACAACAAAAAGCCCCGCCGAAGCGGGGCTGGAAGCATGGGCAGCGAACACCCAAGAAGAATCACTTCTTGTTCTGCTTCTCGCTCTTCTTGCCCTTGGCAGCTGGCGCGGCAGCGGTCGGGGTGGCGACTTCGGCCGGGGCTTCTTCCGCGGCCTGCATCACCACGGTGGCGATCACCGGGTTCTTCTTGCCGCGCAGCACCACCTTCACGCTCGGGGGCAGCTTCAGGTCATTGACGTGCAGCGACTGGCCCTTGGCCAGTTCGCCCAGATCGACCGTCAGGTACTCGGGCAGTTGCGAGGCCAGGCACTCCACCTCGAGTTCGGTCACCACGTGCGAGATCAGGCCCTTGTCGAGCTTGACGCCCGGCGCGTTCTCTTCGTTGACGAAGTGCAGTGGCACCTTCTTCGTGACGCGCGTGGTGGCGTCGACGCGCTGGAAGTCGACGTGCAGCACCTGCGGGCGGAAGGCGTGCATCTGCACATCACGCAGCAGCACCTGCTGGCTCTTGCCATTGAATTCCATGTCGAGCAGGGAGGCGTGGAAGGCTTCCTTCTTGAGCGCGTGGAACAGCGCGTTGTGGTCGAGCTCGATCTTCAGCGGCTCGCCGGCGCCGTAGACGATGCCCGGCACCTTGCCGGAAATACGCAGGCGGCGGCTCGCTCCGGTCCCCTGCAGTTCGCGCGGATAAGCGACGAATTTCATGAGTTTTCTCCAAAAGGAAGGTGCCCGCGACCAGGCACCCTGTGTGAACCCGCACGCCCCATGCGCACGGGCAGAACCCGGCTCAGAAGTTGTTGTTCTGCTCCGAGAAAAGCGAGGTGACCGACTCACCGTCCGAGATGCGGCGGATGGTCTCGGCAAACAGGAAGGCCACCGACAGCTGGCGGATCTTGGTGGTGGCCTTGGCCGCCGCGTTGAGCGGAATGGTGTTGGTGATCACCACCTCGTCGATCTGCGAGTTCTTGATGCGCTCGATCGCCGGGCCGGAGAACACCGGATGCGTGCAGTAGGCGAACACGCTCTTCGCGCCGCGCTCCTTCAGCACCTCGGCGGCCTTCACCAGGGTGCCGGCGGTGTCGATCATGTCGTCCATGATCACGCAGTTGCGGCCGTCGATCTCACCGATCACATGCATGACTTCCGACACGTTGGCCGCGGGGCGGCGCTTGTCGATGATGGCGAGGTCGCAGTTGAGCTGCTTGGCCAGCGCGCGGGCGCGCACCACGCCGCCGACGTCGGGCGAGACGACGATCAGGTCGTCGTAGCGGCGGCTCTTCAGGTCCGACAGCAGCACTGGCGAGGCGTAGATGTTGTCGACCGGAATGTCGAAGAAGCCCTGGATCTGGTCGGCGTGCAGATCCATCGTCAGCACGCGGTTCACACCCACGGCCTCGAGCATGTTGGCAACGACCTTGGCGCTGATCGGCACGCGGGTGGAGCGCGGGCGGCGGTCCTGGCGCGCGTAGCCGTAGTAGGGGATCACGGCGGTGATGCGGCCGGCCGAGGCACGCTTGAGCGCGTCGACCATGATGAAGAGCTCCATCAGGTGCTCGTTCGTCGGGGTGCAGGTGGGCTGCACGACGAAGATGTCGCGCGCCCGCACGTTCTGCTGGATCTCGACCGTGACTTCGCTGTCCGAGAACCGCCCGACGGCCGCGCGGCCCAGTTCGATGCCGAGCGAGGTGGCGATCTCCTGCGCCAGCGCCGGATTCGCATTGCCGGTGAAGATCACGGTGTTGGAGGAGAGCATCACGCCTCCGAGGCGGTCGTTCGTTGGAAAAAACCTGTCCGATCAAAAAACATGGCGCCCGGAACGCGGGCGCCATGCTTCCTGGGTAAAGCTTTGGCAGGGGAAGAAGGATTCGAACCTTCGCATGTCGGAATCAAAATCCGATGCCTTAACCAACTTGGCGACTCCCCTACACAGGACACCGCTCCGGCTTGCGCCCGAGCCACGCCCGAAACCGTCGCATGGCGATGATCAGCCGGCCCAGAGCGCCAGCGGATGCACCGTCAAGCCGCGGCACATGCGTCCCACCCACGACGGAGGAAGCGAAGCCGCTTCCATCATCGCAACCGTCGGTGACTCGCCGGTGCCGGCCTCCGCGAACACCGCGCTGCCGGATCCCGACATGCGGCTTGCGCCGTAGCGGGATTGCAGCAGCGCCAGAGCCTGGACCACCTCGTCGCTGTACGCCATTGCGGGCGTTTGCAGATCGTTGTGGCCGAACTCGACTGCGTTTGCAGAGAAGTCCGAGATTGTAGCAGCAGCGGTGTTCCTCACCAACAGCGGGCTGCCGAAGATCGCCACGGTGGGCACCGCCACAGCGGGCTTCAGCACGGCCCACCAGCGCGGCGCCAGCTCGATGGGCGTCAGTCGTTCGCCGATGCCCTCGACCCAGGCGTTGTGACCGCCCACGAAGAAGGGCACGTCGGCGCCGAGCTGCAGGCCCAACGCCAGCAGCCGCTCGCGCGACCAGTGCAGGCCCCACAGGCGGTTCAGCGCCAGCAGGGTGCTGGCGGCGTCGGAGCTGCCGCCGCCCAGGCCGGCGCCCCAGGGTACGTCCTTGTCGATCGAGATGTCGGCGCCGAGCGGGCAGGCGCTCTCGCGCTGCAGCAGGCGCGCCGCGCGCAGGCACAGGTCGTCCTCGGGCAGCGCGGCGGCCAGGTCGTGGCGGACCAGGCGGCCGTCGAGGCGGCGTTCGAAATGCAGGGTGTCGGCCCAATCGATCAGCGCGAACACCGACTGCAGCAGGTGGTAGCCATCGTCGCGCCGGCCCGTCACGTGCAGGAACAGGTTCAGCTTGGCTGGCGCGGGAACGTCGTAGAGGGCTTGCAGACTCATCGGCGGGCCTTCTCAGGGGGCATCGTCGAGCTTGGCGCGCACGCTCACCACGGGGAGCGCGGCGCGGCGCGCCTCGACCCAGCCCTCGGCCCGGCGCGACACGTCGACCACCCAACCGAGCTGCGAAAAGCCCTGCGGTTGCGCCGCGCTCGGCGCGCCGGGCCAGGGCCGGGCGTGAAGCCAGTCGAACAGCGCGGCGAGCGGTACCCGCTCGCCCAGCGCGTCTTCCGCCAGGCTCTCTAGGTCGGGGTAGAGGCGCTCGCCGTCGCCGGAGCGCAGGCGAACCTGCCGCGGCGACCAGTCGGCGCGGGCGAGCTGGATGCCGAGCGGCGTCGTCAACGACAGCTGGCCCGACTCGGACGAACCTTCCAGTTCGAACGCCGCATTGAAGTTCCGTGCCGCGTCGCCCTCGACACGCACCGACAGCCGTCCCGCCAGCCGCTCGCCCTGGGGCGCCGGCGTGCCAACGCCGGCGCACCCCGCCAGCCACACTGCCGCAGCACACGCGGCGGCGAGCAGTGCGCAGCCACGCCTCACAGATCGACCTTGAGCCGCGCCAGGGTTTCCTTCAGCACGTCGTTCGTGGCGTCGCGGGCCCGGGCCTCGGCCCAGATCCGACGAGCCTCGTCGCGCCGGCCACTGACCCAGAGCACCTCACCCAGGTGCGCGGCGATCTCGGTGTCCGGTCGTGCGCCGTGTGCCTGCCGCAACCAGCGGATCGCCTCGTCATGGTTGCCGAGCCGGTACTCGACCCAGCCCAGGCTGTCGATCAGGAACGGATCGCCCGGCGACAGCTCCAGGGCCTTGATGATCAGCTGGCGCGCTTCCGGCAGGCGCTGGTTGCGATCAGCGAGCGAGTAGCCCAGCGCGTTGTAGGCCTGCGGCTGCTGCGGCTTCAGCGCGATCACGCGACGCAGCAACTGCTCCATCTCGGTCATGCGGTCGAGCTTCTCGGCCATCATCGCCTGCTCGTACAGCAGGTCGGTGTCGTCGCGGTAGCGGTCGTTGGCCTCGGTCAGGACGCCCAGTGCCTCCGACCACTGCTTCTGGTCGCGCAGCAGTTGCGCCTCCACCAGCAGCTTGGAGCGCGCGTCCTCCGGCTGCCGTTCCGGCAGCGCGCGGATCAGGCTGCGCGCCTCGGCGAGCTTGCCCTGCTGCGCCAGCAACGATGCGCGCCGCGATTGCACCGTCAGTGCCTGGGAGCTGTCGACCTTGGCCAGCCAGCCCTCGGCGGCCTTGAAGTCGCGCCGCTGCTCGGCGGCCTGGGCCAACAGCAGGTAGGCCTGCGTCAGACGCTGCATGGGCGTGGCGGCGTCCTCGTCCTGCGTGGCATCGGCCGCTTCGGTCGATGCCGCCTCGCTGCCGGCCTCGAGGCGCGCGAGGTACTCGCGCAGCGCCGCTTCGGCCTCGGCCGGCTGCTTCAGTTCCAGCCGCAAGGCGCCCAGCGTCAGCCAGGCGTCGACGAACTGCGGCGCGTCGCGCGTCACCGCCTCGAGCTGCGGCGCGGCGTCCGCATAGCGCTGCGCGACAGCCAGCGTGCGGGCATAGACCAGCCGCACCGCGCTGCGCGTGGCGGCCGGAGCCGGTGGCTGGGCCTCGAGAAAGGCCGTGACCAGCGACTCGGCCCGCTGCTCGGTCGGCATCAGTTCAATGGCGAGCAGCGCCACGGCCTCCGACCGCGGACTCAGCGCTTGACCACGGCGCGCGGCGTCGAGCGCGCGCGCCGCATCGCCGGCGG
>NZ_AZSN01000046.1:0-26913 GCF_000576225.1 Methylibium sp. T29-B
GACGCGCTGGCGCAGGCCCCCCGCGCCGGCAAGCTCGCGGCCCTGCCCGGCGCGCGCAGCGGCGTAGCCGGCGCCTCGACAGTCGAGAAGCCGACTGCCTACGCGGACGCCACCAGCTACAACAACTTCTACGAGTTCGGCACCGGCAAGGAAGACCCGGCGCGCAATGCCGGCAAGCTGCAGACGCGGCCCTGGACGGTGGCGATCGAGGGCGAGGTGAAGAAGCCGCAGACCCTCGGCATCGAGGACCTGCTCAAGCTCGCCCCGATGGAGGAGCGCATCTACCGACTGCGCTGCGTCGAGGGCTGGTCGATGGTGATTCCCTGGGTCGGCTACTCGCTGGCGGAACTGATCAAGCGCGTCGAGCCGACCGGCAACGCGAAGTTCATCGAGTTCGTGACCCTGGCCGACCCGAAGCAGATGCCCTTCGTCGGCTCGCGCGTGCTCGAGTGGCCCTACGTCGAAGGCCTGCGCCTCGATGAGGCCCTGCACCCGCTGACCCTGCTGGCCTTCGGCATGTACGGCGAGGTGCTGCCCAACCAGAACGGCGCGCCGGTGCGGCTGGTCGTGCCGTGGAAGTACGGGTTCAAGAGCGCCAAGTCCCTCGTCAAGATCCGCTTCGTCGAGCAGCAGCCGAAGACCGCCTGGTTCAAGGCGGCCTCGCACGAGTACGGCTTCTACTCGAACGTGAACCCCAAGGTCGACCACCCGCGCTGGAGCCAGGCCACCGAGCGCCGTATCGGTGAGGACGGCATCTTCCAGAAGAAGCGCCCGACGCAGATGTTCAACGGCTACGATGCGCAGGTCGGTCAGCTCTACGCGGGCCTCGATCTCGCCAAGAACTTTTGACGATGAGCGCCACGCTGCCGGCGCCCCGGGGTGCGCGCCGCAACGCATCGGTGCTGCTGCGGCCAGCCGCCAAGCCACTGCTGTTCGTGGCGAGCCTGCTGCCGCTCGCCTGGCTGCTCTACGGCGCCCTGGCCAACACGCTGGGCGCCAACCCGGCCGAGGCGCTGATCCGCGCCACCGGCGACTGGACGCTGCGCTTCCTCTGCCTCACGCTGGCCGTCACGCCGCTGCGGCAATGGACCGGCCAGCCGGCTTTGCTGCGCTTTCGGCGTATGCTGGGCCTGTTCACCTTCTTCTACGGCGTGCTGCACTTCCTCTGCTACGCTTGGCTGGACATGGGCTTCGATCTCGCCGAGATCACGCGCGACATCCCGAAGCGGCCGTTCGCGCTGGTCGGCTTCGCCGCCCTGCTACTGATGGCGCCGCTGGCGGCCACCTCGTTCAACCGCGCAATCCGGGCGCTGGGCGCGAAACGCTGGCAGGCGCTGCACCGGCTTGTCTACGCCGTGGCGCTGCTAGCGATCCTGCACTTCTTCTGGATGCGCTCGGCCAAGCACAACTATGCCGAGGTCGCGGTCTACGCGGCCATCCTCGCGGTGCTGCTGGGCTGGCGCCTGGTCGCGCACCTGCGGCGCCGGCCGGTCGCCGCAGGTTGACGGCGGAGGCTCAGCTGCGCGGGATCTCGCGCGGGCTGCCGTCCATGTTGATCGCCACGTAGGTCAGGTTGGCCTCGGTCACCTTGACCACCACCGGGTCCGCCGGGTTGCGTTCGGCGTAGACCACGACGTGCACCGTGACGGACGTGCGGCCGATGCGCTCGACGCGGGCGTAGAAGCTGAGCAGGTCACCGACCGACACCGGCTGCTTGAAAACGAACTGGTTGACCGCCACTGTGACAATGCGGCCACGCGCCACGCGGGCCGGCAGCACCGCGCCCGCCAGGTCGACCTGGGCCATGATCCAGCCGCCGAAGATGTCGCCGTTGGGGTTGGCGTCGGCCGGCATCGGCATGACCCGCAGCACGAGCACGAGGTCAGGATCGACCTGGGTGAGGTTGGCGCCCAGCAGGTTGGGCTGGTGGTGCGGGCTGTCGTTCATCGTGGGCTCGGCGGCTGAGGGCGGGTCTTGTGGAGATTGTGATTGATGCGTCGCGCTGAAACCCTGAGTCCGCCGCCGGCCGCTGCCGGCCCGGCTGCACCTGCTGCGGGCCCGGCCGCTGCGGCGCGCTCCGACTGGGCGACGCTCGCCCGGCTGCTGCCCTACCTGTGGGTCTACAAGTTCCGCGTGATCGCGGCGCTGGCCTGCCTGATCACGGCCAAGGTCGCCAACGTCGGCGTCCCGTTGCTGCTGAAGCAGTTGGTGGATGCGCTGTCCATCCCGCTGGGCGATCCGCGTGCCGCGCTGGTGGTGCCGGCGGGACTGCTGCTGGCCTACGGCGCGCTGCGGCTGTCGACCTCGCTGTTCACCGAGCTGCGCGAGCTGGTGTTCGCCAAGGCGACCGAGGGCGCCTCGCGCAGCATCTCGCTGCAGGTGTTCCAGCACCTGCACGCGCTGAGCCTGCGTTTCCACCTCGAGCGCCAGACCGGCGGCATGACGCGCGACATCGAGCGAGGCACGCGTGGCGTGCAGTCGCTGATCTCGTATTCCCTCTACAGCATCCTGCCCACGCTGGTCGAGGTCAGCCTCGTGCTCGGGCTGCTGGCGGTCAAGTTCGACGCGATGTTCGCGTGGATCACGCTGGCCGCGCTGGTGGTCTACATCGGGTTCACGGTGCTCGTGACCGAGTGGCGCACGAAGTTCCGCAAGACGATGAACGAGCTGGACTCGAGCTCGCATTCCAAGGCGATCGACTCGCTGCTGAACTACGAAACCGTCAAGTACTTCAACAACGAGGACTTCGAGGCGAAGCGCTACGACGAGAGCTCGATCGGCTGCGCCGGGCGAAGCTCAAGTCGCAGTCGACGCTGTCGCTGCTCAACACCGGCCAGCAGCTGCTGATCGCCATCGCGCTGATCGCGATGCTGTGGCGCGCCACGGAGGGCGTGGTGTCCGGACGCATGACGCTGGGCGACCTGGTGATGATCAACGCCTTCATGATCCAGCTCTACATCCCGCTCAATTTCCTGGGCGTGATCTACCGCGAGATCAAGCAGGCGCTGACCGACCTCGACAAGATGTTCGACCTGCTGGAGCGCGAGCGCGAGGTGCGCGACGCACCCGACGCTCAGGTCCTGCGCGCCGAGGCGCCGCCGGTCGTGCGCTTCGAGAACGTCGGATTCGCCTACGAAGCGGGGCGGCCCATCCTGCACGGCCTGAGCTTCGAGATCCCGGCCGGCCACACGATCGCGGTGGTCGGGCCGTCGGGTGCGGGCAAGAGCACGCTGGCGCGGCTGCTGTACCGCTTCTACGACGTGAGCGAGGGCCGCATCACGATCGCCGGCCACGACATCCGCCAGCTCACCCAGGCCAGCCTGCGCCGGGCCATCGGCATCGTGCCGCAGGACACCGTGCTGTTCAACGACACCGTGGCCTACAACATCGCCTACGGCCGACCCGGGGCGACCCAGGCCGAGATCGAGGCGGCGGCCCAGGCGGCTCGCATCCACGGTTTCATCGCATCGACCCCGAAAGGCTACGGCACGATGGTCGGCGAGCGTGGCCTGAAGCTGAGCGGCGGCGAGAAGCAGCGCGTGGCGATCGCGCGCACGCTGCTGAAGAATCCGCCGATCGTGATCTTCGACGAGGCCACCTCGGCGCTCGACTCGGCCAACGAGCGGGCGATCCAGGCCGAGCTGCAGACCGCGGCGCGCAACAAGACCGCACTGGTCATCGCGCACCGGCTGTCGACCGTGGTCGACGCCGATCAGATCCTGGTGATGGAGGCGGGCCGCATCGTCGAGCGCGGCACGCATGCGGAGCTGCTGGCCCGAGAAGGGCGCTATGCACAGATGTGGGCGCTGCAGCAGCAAGGCGGCGCCGAGGCGGCGGCCGACGTCGCCGCGTCCTGAGCCGCGGGGGGCCGTTCAGCCCGCGCTGGAGCCACCCGCGGGCGGGGTGCCGTCGACCGGTGGCGTGTCGTCCGCCGCTTCGCCGGCCTCGGGCTCGCCGCCTTCACCGGCACCCGAGCCGGTGGACTTGCGCTTGAGCTTCTCTTCCTTCTTGCGCTTCTTCGCCAGCTCGCGCTGGCGCTTCTCGTAGGAGTAGTTCGGGGTGGCCAATCAGCCTCCTGGGTGTCAGTGCCTGCATGGTAACCGGGCAGCCCGGCCTGCAGCAGCCGCGCCAGCAGCGCGCCCGGCGTCTCGCCGCCGGCCTCGGCGGCGGCATGGAGCGCCGCCACCAGCGGGGCTGGCAGCTTGGTGGCGAACGGCACCAGCCCGGCCGCCTGGTCCAGACGGCGCTGTTCACGCCGGTCGAGCGCCGGCAGGGCCGCCGCGCCGAAGCGCTGCGGTGTGCCAGACTGCGAGAGCCGCCCCAGGGTCTTCTTGGCCTTGTCCTTCTCCAGATCGAACTTCTTGCTCGGCATCGCGACACTCTCCATGGCTCTCAAATCAACGGTCTTCAAGGCCGAACTCCAGGTCGCCGACATGGACCGTGCCCACTATGGCACCCATGCGCTGACGCTGGCCCAGCACCCGTCGGAGAACGACGAGCGGATGATGGTGCGGCTGCTCGCCTACGCCTTGCATGCCGAAGGCGAGGATCAGGCGCCATTGTCCTTCGCCAACGCGATGACCGAGATGGACGAGCCCGATCTGTGGCGGCGCAGCCTGGTCGGCGACATCGAACTGTGGGTCGATGTCGGCCAGCCGGAAGAGAAATGGGTGCGCAAGGCCAGCCACCGTTCGCGCGAGGTGGTGCTGTACATCTACGGCCGCAACGGCAGCCTGTGGTGGGGGCAGAACCGCGGGCCGCTGGAGAAGCTGGCGAACCTGCGCGTTCGCCAGGTCCCGGCCGAGGCGAGCACGGCGCTCGCGCTGCTGGCCCGCCGCAGCATGCGGCTGCAGTGCACGGTGCAGGACGGGACGGTCTGGCTCGGCGATGGCGACGCGACCGTGGAGGTGGAGTTGGTGGAGCTGAAGGAAGCCGTGCTCCGTTGAACCGGCGCCGCGAAGCGCCGGGCGCTGGCTACACTGCGGCGCGTGGAGACCAAGTGGCTGGAAGACTTCGTGAGCCTGGCCGAGACGCGCAGCTTCTCGCGCTCGGCCCAACTGCGCCATGTCACCCAGCCGGCGTTCTCGCGCCGGATCCAGGCGCTGGAGGCCTGGGCCGGCACCGATCTGGTCGACCGCTCGTCCTACCCGACCCGCCTCACGCCGGCCGGCGAGAGCTTCCACGCCCAGGCCCTGGAGATCCTGGTGGCGCTGCAGGCCACCCGCAACCTGCTGCGCGGTCACCGGGCCGCGGGGCCGGACATGATCGAGTTCGCGGTGCCCCACACGCTGGCATTCGCCTTCTTTCCGCACTGGATCATGGAGCTCAACCGCGACCTGAAGCGCGAATCCGGTGCGCTGAAGAGCCGCCTGATCGCACTCAATGTGCACGATGCGGTGCTGCGCCTGACCGAGGGCAGCTGCGACCTGCTGATCGCCTACCACCACCCGGCGCAGCCGCTGCAGCTCAACACCGACCGCTACGAGATGCTGACGCTCGGCGAGGAGTCGCTGCGCGCCTACGCCAAGGCCGGGCCGGACGGCGAGCCGCTGTTCCGCCTGCCCGGACGTGAGCGCGAGCGGGTGCCCTTCCTGGGCTATGCCAGCGGCGCCTACCTCGGGCAGCTGGTGGACCTGATCATCAAGCAGACCCCGCTGCCGGTGCTGCTCGACCCGATCTACGAGACCGACATGGCCGAGGGCCTGAAGGCGATGGCGCTCGAGGGGCATGGCCTGGCCTTCCTGCCGGCCAGTTCGGTGCGCAAGGAGCTGAAGACGCGCAAGCTGGTGCCGGCCGCGCCGTCGGGCAGCTTCGAACTCAGCATGGAGGTGCGCATCTACCGCGAGCGCCCCGAGGTCGCGAAGCACGTCAAGCCGGGCGTCCGGGCGCTGTGGGCACACCTGTTGCAGGCCGGCGCCGGGCCGCTGTCGGCCGGCGCGGCGCCGCGGGCAGCGGCCTGAGCCGCACGGGGTATGGCACGAACCCTGCTCGCGTTCCGGGGCGATGCACCTGTGGCGACCCCGTATGGCCTGCACGCCGAGCCTCCTGTAGATTTTTGCTCTTCCGTTACCGATCCCCACAAGGAGTCTTCATGAAGAAATCGCTCTTGATCCTCGTGACCGCGCTGGCCGCCACCGGCCTCGCCCAGGCCGAGGACACCCTGAAGAAGGTCAAGGACTCCGGCGCCATCACCCTCGGTGTGCGCGAGTCCTCCGGTGTCCTGTCGTACACGCTGGGTGGTGCCAAGTACGTCGGCTACCACGTGGCGATCTGCGAGAAGGCGGTCGAGGACATCGAGAAGGCGGTCGGCCGCAAGCTCAAGGTCAACTACCAGCCGGTGACATCGCAGAACCGCATCCCGCTGGTGCAGAACGGCACCGTCGACCTAGAGTGCGGCTCGACCACCAACAACGCCACCCGCCAGAAGGACGTGGCCTTCGCCAACACCACCTTCGTCGAGGAAGTGCGGATGGCGGTCAAGACCAGCTCGGGCATCAAGTCGATCGCCGACCTGCAGGGCAAGACGGTGGCCACGACCACCGGAACGACCTCGGTGCAGACGCTGCGCAAGAACAAGCGGGCCGAGAACATGGAGTTCAAGGAAGTGTTCGGCAAGGACCACTCCGACAGCTTCCTGCTGGTCGACAGTGGCCGCGCCGACGTGTTCGTGATGGACGGCAGCCTGCTGGCCGGGCTGATCGCGCGCAGCAAGAATCCGGCGGACTTCAAGATCGTCGGCGAGGTGCTGTCGGTCGAGCCGATCGCGATCATGATGCGCAAGGACGACGAGGCGCTGCTGAAGCTGGTCAACGCCACGATCGCCGGCATGGTGAAGTCGGGCGAGATCAACGCGCTCTACGACAAGTGGTTCATGCAGCCGACGCCGCCCACCGGCGCGAAAGTCGGCCTGCCGATGAGCGACACCCTCAAGGACACGCTGAAGCACCCCAACAACAAGCCGATGGAAGACTACGCGAAGAAGTGATCCAGGCAGGCCGGGCCGGGGCAGCAGCATTGCCCCGGCTTGAGTCGGGCGCGCGATAAGGGTACAACCCAACCGCGCCGCTCCGTCGGGCGCAGCAAGCGCGCTCGCACACCCCAGGAAAGGGAGGCCTCGTGGCCACATGGGACTGGCAGGTGTTCTGCAAGAACACCCTCGATGGCGAGGTCATCCCCCGCTGCTTCGGCAGCGGCGGCGACATCACCTATCTCGACTGGATGATCTCGGCCTGGGGCTGGACGCTGTCGGTGGCCCTGCTGGCGCTGCTGGTCGCGCTGGTGGTCGGCTCGCTGGTCGGCATCCTGCGCACGCTGCCCGACAAGCGGCTGGTGTTCCTGGGCAATGCATGGACCGAGATCTTCCGCAACGTCCCGCTGCTGGTCCAGGTGTTCCTCTGGTACCACGTGATCCCGTCGCTCTTCACCAGCCTGCGCAGCGTGCCCAGCTTCGTGCTGGTGGTGTTTGCGCTGGGCTTCTTCACCTCGGCGCGCATTGCCGAGCAGGTCAAGGCGGGCATCCAGAGCCTGCCGCGCGGCCAGAGCTACGCCGGCCTCGCGATGGGCCTCACGCTGGGCCAGACCTACCGCCATGTGCTGCTGCCGATGGCGTTCCGCATCGTCATTCCGCCGCTCACCAGCGAGTCGATGAACATCATCAAGAACTCGTCGGTCGCGTTCGCGGTGAGCATCGCCGAGCTGACGATGTTCGCGATGCAGGCGCAGGAGGAAACCTCGCGCGGGGTCGAGGTCTACCTGGCGGTGACGGCGCTGTACTTCATCTCGGCCTTCGCCATCAACCGCATCATGCTGGTCGTCGAGGAACGCCTGCGCGTGCCCGGCATGGCGGGAGGCAAATGATGAACCTCCACGTCCCTTTGCTCCTTCCCCCCAAGGGGGCTCGGCCTGCCCTTGGGGCGGCCCGGCGGGAGGCCTGAGATGCTGAACCTCGATTTTTCCTTCCTGAACTGGGACGTCGTCTCCGGCTTCGTCCTCAAGGGCCTGGTCTTCTCGGTGCAGCTCACGCTGATCGCGATGGTCGGTGGCATCGTGCTGGGCACCCTGCTGGCGCTGATGCGGCTGTCGGGCAAGAAGTGGCTGGTGGTCCCGGCGGCGTTCTACGTGAACACGCTGCGTTCCATCCCGCTGGTGATGGTGATCCTGTGGTTCTTCCTGCTGATCCCGCTGCTGATCGGGCGGCCGATGGGCGCCGAGCTGTCGGCCATCATCACCTTCACGGTGTTCGAGGCGGCCTACTACTCCGAGATCATGCGCGCCGGCATCCAGAGCGTGCCCAAGGGCCAGGTCTATGCCGGCTACGCGGTCGGCATGACCTACTCGCAGAGCATGCAGCTGATCGTGCTGCCGCAGGCCTTCCGCAACATGCTGCCGGTGCTGATGACGCAGACCATCATCCTGTTCCAGGACACCTCGCTGGTCTACGCGATCGGCGCCTACGACCTGCTCAAGGGCTTCGAGGTCGCCGGCAAGAACTTCAACCGTCCGGTCGAGACCTACCTGGTCGCCGCCGTCGTCTACTTCGTGATCTGCTTCAGCCTGAGCATGCTCGTGCGCCGGCTGCAGAAGAAGATCGCCATCATCCGCTGATCAGGAGAGCGCCGTGATCGACATCAAGAACATCAGCAAGTGGTACGGCAGCTTCCAGGTGCTGACCGACTGCACCACCAACGTCAAGAAGGGCGAGGTGGTGGTGGTGTGCGGGCCCTCGGGCTCCGGCAAGAGCACGCTGATCAAGACCGTGAACGCGCTCGAACCGTTCCAGAAGGGCGACATCGTCGTCGACGGCATCAGCATCGCCGACCCGAAGACCGACCTGCCCAAGCTGCGCTCCCGCGTCGGCATGGTGTTCCAGCACTTCGAGCTGTTCCCGCACCTGAGCGTCACCGAGAACCTGACCCTCGCGCAGATCAAGGTGCTCAAGCGCAACCCCGACGAGGCCAAGAAGCGCGGCCTGAAGATGCTCGAGCGCGTGGGCCTGATCGCTCACAAGGACAAGTTCCCCGGCCAGCTCTCGGGTGGCCAGCAGCAGCGCGTGGCCATCGCCCGCGCGCTGAGCATGGACCCGATCGTGATGCTGTTCGACGAGCCGACCTCGGCGCTCGACCCCGAGATGGTGGGCGAGGTGCTCGACGTGATGGTGCAGCTGGCCAACGAGGGCATGACCATGATGTGCGTGACCCACGAGATGGGCTTCGCGCGCAAGGTCAGCCACCGTGTGATCTTCATGGACCAGGGCAAGATCTGCGAGGACTGCAAGAAGGAAGACTTCTTCGGCGATCCCTCGGCCCGCTCCCCGCGCGCGCGCGACTTCCTGTCGAAGATCCTGCAGCACTGAAGCCGGGCGCCCCGCGGCTCAGGGCTCGATCGCGATCCCGACCACCGGCTGGCCACCGGCGATGCGGCCGATGGCCGTGGCGGCGCCCGTGGCGAGGTCGATCCGCACCCAGCGCGACACCTGGCCGTCGTGGTCGGTGAGGGCGGCATAGGCGGTGTTGTTCACGTCGCCGATGTCGAAGCTGGCGCGCTCGAAGGCGCCGGCGTTCAGCGGGCCCACCGTCCGCAACCGGCCGGTGTTCGGCGACACCGCGGGCTGCACGCCCTCGCGGCTGCCCTGCGTGATCAGCACGCCCAGGCGGGCGTCGATCGCGAAGTTGGTGGTGAGCTTCTCGTCCTGCTGGTTGTAGGTGTAGCCGGCGGCCACCACGGCCGGCGTGCGGCCGGCGTTGACGTCGGCGGCGTCGTAGGCGAGCGGGCCGTCGATCTGTGTGCCCTCGGTCTTCGGGTCGGCGTCGACGATGGCCCCGGTGTCCGGGTGCAGCCGCAGGTTCTGGCCGGTGTCGCTGACGATGCGCAGGCGGTCCACCGTCGGGTTGAAGTCGACGCCGAACTCGCTGCCCTGCAAGGCGATGGCCAGCGGCGAGCCGACCGGCGTGGCGGCGGCGCTGGCCGTGTCGATGCGGTACAGCCGGCCGCTGCTGCCCAGCGCGAACAGTTGCCCGCGGGCGACGCGGTAGTCGAGGCCGAGCACCCGCTCGCCGGGCTGCAGGCCGGTGAGGGTGCGCCGGTCGAGCAGCTTCTGCGGCTGGCCGGCGTTGAAGCGCAGCAAGCGCTGCTCGGCATCGACCGCGACGATGGTTTCCTTGGCCGGCGGGCCGAGCGGTTCGTCGGTGGAGGGCGCCATGACGGCACAGCCAGCCGCCGCGAGCGTGGCCAGCACGCCGGCGGCGAGGAAGGTTCGGGTCATCCAGGGTCTCCGGTGAAGGTTCGTGGGCAGGGGCCTGACGGCCCGGTCGCGGATGCTGCCGGGCCGGCCGCGGTCGTGATCGCCGGAACAGCGCAACGCTTCCCGGCCAGTTCGGGCGCTGCCGCGGGGCCGTCGCGCGTGCAGGCGACAATCCAGCGCATGAGTTCTGCTGCCCCGGACATCCTGACCCTGAGTCGGCCCGACGACTGGCACCTGCACGTGCGCGATGGCGCCGCGCTGGCGGCCGTCGTGCCGCACACCGCGCGCCAGTTCGGCCGCGCGATCATCATGCCCAATCTCAAGCCGCCGGTCACCACCGCGGCCCAGGCGCTGGCCTACCGCGAGCGCATCCTCGCGGCTGTGCCCGCGGGCCTGGCGTTCGAGCCGCTGATGACGCTCTATCTGACCGACAACATGCCGCCCGAGGAGATCGGCCGCGCGAAGGCGGCCGGCGTCGCGGCCGTCAAGCTCTACCCGGCGGGCGCCACCACCAACAGCGATGCCGGCGTGACCGACCTGCGCAAGACTCAGGCCACGCTCGATGCGATGCAGCGCGAGGGCCTGCCGCTGCTGGTGCACGGCGAGGTCACCGACGCCGAGATCGACCTGTTCGACCGCGAGGCGGTGTTCATCGACCGCCAGCTGATCCCGCTGCGGCGCGACTTCCCGGCCCTGAAGATCGTGTTCGAGCACATCACCACCCGCGAGGCCGCGCAGTACGTGGCCGAAGCCGGGCCGCACACCGCGGCCACGATCACCGCCCACCACCTGCTCTACAACCGCAACGCGATCTTCACCGGCGGCATCCGGCCGCACTACTACTGCCTGCCGGTGCTCAAGCGCGAGCTGCATCGCGAGGCGCTGGTGGCCGCCGCCACCTCGGGCAGCGACCGCTATTTCCTCGGTACCGACAGCGCACCGCATCCGGCCCACCTGAAAGAGCACGCCAGCGGCTGTGCCGGCTGCTACACCGCGTTCAGTGCGCTGGAGCTGTATGCCGAGGCCTTCGACGCCGCCGGCGCGCTGGATCGGCTGGAAGGCTTCGCCAGCGTCCACGGTCCGGCCTTCTACGGCCTGCCGCGCAACGCCGGCACGGTGACGCTGCGTCGGCAGGCCTGGACGCCACCCGAGACGCTGCCGTTCGGCGAAGCGACGCTCAAGCCGCTGCGCGGCGGCGAGTCGCTGGCCTGGCGGCAGGTCGAGTGAAGAACGCCGCATCCGCGGCCCAGGAGACGCCATGACGACCCCGACGATCCGCACCGCGCTGCTGATCGATGCCGACAATGTGAAGGTCGAGCTGGTCGCCGAGGTCATCGAGCGACTGCAGGCGGCCGGCCGCGTGCTGCAACATCGCCGCGCCTACGGCAGCGTGCAGAAGGCGACCGAGTTCGCGGCGCTGTCGCAGGATCACGCGATCCGTTTCTGCCCAGCACCTTCGCCGGCCCCAACGCGACCGATCTCGCGCTGGCCATCGACGCGGTCGAGCTGGTGCTGCGCCAGCCGGCGGACGAGGTGGTGCTGGTGTCCTCGGACCGCGACTTCGCGCCGCTGATCGTGCGCCTGCGCGAGCTGGGCTGCCGCGTCGTCGGCTACGGCCAGCACGGCAAGACGGCCCAGGACGTGGAGCGCGACTACCTGCGCGTCTACGATGAATTCCATGTCCTCGGCGCGGCCCGGCCGGCTGCGCGCGGTACCGCTTCGAAGGCGGTGGCGAAGCCGCGGGTGGCGAAATCCACTGCCCGTCCCGCGAAACCCGCCGTCGTGGTGCCCCCCGCGCCGCCGGCGTTCCCGGCCGAGGTCGAGGCCGTGCTGGACGCCTGCCCCGACCTGCGCCAAGGCCGGGCCATGCGGCTCAACGCCGCCGGCAAGGCGTTGCACGACAGCGGCGTGCTGAAGAAGAACGGCCGGCCGTCGGCGCTGTTCAAGCGACTCGAGCCGCACTTCGAGATGCTGCCGGCCGATAAGCCGGAGCAGGTCCGGCTGCGGTCCTAGCCGCGAGCCCTCACTCGGCCGGCAGGAAGCCCTCGATCGACAGATAGCGCTCGCCGGTGTCGTAGTTGAATCCCAGCACACGGCTGCCGGCCGGCAGCTCGGGCAACTTCTGGGCGATCGCCGCCAGCGTGGCCCCGGACGAGATGCCCACCAGCAGGCCTTCGTCACGTGCCGAACGCCGCGCCATCTCGCGGGCCGCTTCCGCCTCGACCTGGATCACGCCGTCGAGCAGCGCGGTGTGCAGGTTGGTCGGCACGAAGCCGGCGCCGATGCCCTGGATCGGGTGCGGAGACGGCTTGCCGCCCGAGATGACCGGGGAGGCGCTCGGCTCCACCGCGAACACCTTGAGCTGCGGCCACTGCGCCTTCAGAACCTGCGCGCAGCCGGTGATGTGCCCGCCGGTGCCCACGCCGGTGATCAACGCGTCCAGGCCCTGCGGGAAGTCGGCCAGGATCTCCTGCGCCGTGGTGCGCACGTGCACGTCGATGTTGGCCGGGTTGTCGAACTGCTGCGGCATCCACGAACCGGGTGTCGCGGCGATCAGTTCCTGGGCCTTGGCGATCGCGCCCTTCATGCCCTGCTCGCGCGGCGTCAGCACGAAGCTCGCGCCGTAGGCCAGCATCAGGCGGCGGCGCTCCACGCTCATGCTGTCGGGCATCACCAGCACCAGCCGGTAGCCCTTGACCGCGGCCACCATCGCCAGGCCGACGCCGGTGTTGCCCGAGGTCGGCTCGATGATCGTGCCGCCGCTGCGCAGCCGGCCGTCGCGTTCGGCCGCCTCGACCATCGACAGCGCGATGCGGTCCTTGATCGAGCCGCCGGGGTTGCTGCGCTCGGACTTGATCCACACCTCGTGCCCTGCGCCGAACAACCGCTGCATGCGGATGTGCGGGGTGCTGCCGATGGTGTCGAGGACGGTGTTGGCTTTCATGGGGTCTCCTCAGCGTTGGGCGGACGGTGCTCGCGGCTGCAACGATAATCCATCGGTGAAGTGGGCCAGACCGCCGCTGGCACACCGGCCGAAAGGCCGTGCTGGAGGAAGGTCCGGACTGCACAGGGCAGCGCAGCAGCCAACGGCTGTCCACCGCAAGGTGAGGATCAGAGCAACAGAGACGAGTCCGGGCGGCGTAGCCGTCCGGGGTGAAACGGGCAATCTCTGCGCGCAGCAACACCAAATAGGCCAGCGTCGATGTGGCTCCGCGGAGCTGGCGGGTAGGTGGCACCGAGCCGTTCCCGCGAGGGGCGGCCCAGAGGAATGGCGGTCACGGCCGCGACGCCGCAAGGCGCCGCGGCCGCACAGAATCCGGCCTATCGGCCCGCTTCACACTTATTCGTTCGACGCGCCGCGCTCCGGTACGGCGCGGCCACACTGGACCCGATGAACCCCGACGCCCAAACGCTCTGGCGCGCGCCCCTGTGGGCCCTGTCCGTGCTGCTTGCCTGCCTGGCCATGCTCGGGCCGTTCGCGATCGACACCTACCTGCCGGCCTTCACCGGCATCGCGGCATCGGTCGACGCGACGCCGCTGCAGATGCAGCAGACGCTGTCGATCTACCTGATCGGCTTCGCGGTGATGAGCCTGTTCCACGGCGCGCTGTCCGACAGCTTCGGTCGCCGGCCGGTGGTGCTGTGGGGCGTGGCGGTGTTCGCGGTCGCCTCGGCCGGCTGCGCGCTGTCGCAGACCATCGGCCAGCTGGTGTTCTTCCGGCTGCTGCAGGGCCTGTCCACCGGGGCCGGCATCGTGGTGTCGCGCGCGGTGATCCGCGACATGTTCCCGCCGGCCGACGCGCAGCGCGTGATGTCGCAGGTCACGATCTTCTTCGGCGCCGCGCCGGCCATCGCGCCCATCATCGGCGGGCTGCTGTTCGTGCACGCCGGCTGGCATGCGATCTTCTGGTTCCTCACCGCCGTGGGCGTGGCGCTGTGGATCGCCAACTGGAAGCTGCTGCCCGAGACGCTGCACCTCGGCGCGCGGCAGCCGTTCAAGGTGCGCCACCTGCTGCGCGGCTACTGGCAGATGGGCAGCAGCGGGCGCTTCGTGCTGCTTGCGCTGGCCAGCGGCATTCCGTTCAACGGCATGTTCCTCTACGTGCTGTCGGCGCCGGTGTTCGTGGGCGAGCACCTGGGCCTGGCGCCGCAGCAGTTCTTCTGGTTCTTCCTGTTCACCATCGGCGGCATCATGGGCGGCGCCTGGTGGAGCGGGCGGCTGGCCGGCAAGCTGCCGCCGCAGCGCCAGATCCGCCGCGGCTTCCGCGTCATGGTCGCGGTGTCGATCGTCAACGTGATCGCCAACGCACTGATGCCGGCCCAGGCCTGGTGGGCGCTGCCGCTGATCGGCGTGTTCTCGTTCGGCTGGGCGCTGATGGTGCCGGTGGTCACGCTGATGGTCCTCGACCTGGTGCCCGAGCGGCGCGGCATGGCCTCGTCGATGCAGTCCTGCCTCGCGGCCAGCGCGAATGCGCTGGTGGCCGGGCTGCTGGCGCCGCTGGTGATGCACTCGACGCTGCTGCTGGCGCTGGCGTCGATGGGGCTGATGAGCATCGGGCTCGCATCCTGGCTGTGGGTCAGGTCGCGGCTGCCCACCGTGGCTTGACCCGCCCCGGTGCGACGGGGCACGGCTTGCTCGCCGCAGGCATCATGCAGACCTGACTGTCTCGGCTCTCCCGCCATGCGCTACGAACACCTGCTCCAAGTCACCGACCCTGCCGACCCGCGGGTGCCGCCGATGAGCCGTGCCGAGCTGTGGCGCGGCCTGCTGGTGCGCGTCGAATCGCCGCAGCAGTTCCCCCTCGGCCCCGACCGTTGCGAGGCTCGCGCCGGGGCCCACGCGCGCGAACGCCGGCGCAGCGTCCACTTCGGCGCACTGCGCTTCGAGGACACGGTGCAGCTCGAACCCGAGCAGCGCATCGTCTTCACGCCCGAGCCGCACGAGGGCGCCGCGCCGGTCCGGCTCACCGTGACGATCGAGGAGCCGGCGCCCGGCGCGCTGTTCCTGCGCTTCGTCTACGAGACCGACGACGCGGGGTCCGCCGAGGAGAAGGCGCTGCAGGGCTACCGGCAGCAGGCCTGGCTGGAGCTCGACCGCGACATGCTGCGCACGCTGCGCGAATGGCAGGCGCAGGGCCGGCTGGCCGGGTGACGAGAGGCGGCGTCGGATGAAGGACAACCGCCTGCTGGAGATGCGCGTGTTCCGCGCAGTGGCCGACGCGGGCGGCTTCACCGCCGCGGCCAACCTGCTGGGCGTGAGCCAGCCCTTCGTGAGCCAGACGCTCACCGCGCTGGAGCGCCGGCTCGGCGTGCAGCTGCTCCACCGCTCCACGCGCACCCAGCGTCTTACCAGCGAGGGCGAGGCCTTCCTCGCCTCGTGCCGCCGCCTGCTCGACGAGATCGACTTCGCCGAGTCGGCGGTGCGCTCGCCCGAGCCGACCGGCGAGCTGCGCGTGACCGCGCCGCGCGCCTTCGGCATCGACCAGATCGTGCCGCAGCTGCCGGCCTTCATGGCGGCCTACCCGCGCATCGCGGTCCACCTGTCGATGTCGGACGCTCTCGCCAATCTGATCGAGGAGAACTTCGACATCGCGGTGCGGATGGGCCGGCTGCAGGACTCCTCGCTGCTGAGCCGCCGGCTGTGCAAGCTGCAGCGCGTGGTGGTGGCCTCGCCGGCCTACATCGAGCGCCACGGCGCGCCAGTCACGCCGCTGGGCCTGGGGCGCCACAACTGCCTGCTGTGGCAGGGCCCGATGGATCACCTGAACCGCTGGCCGTTCGTGGTGAACGGCGTGCCCCAGGAGGTGCCGGTGCAGGGCAGCTTCCGCAGCAGCGACGGCACCGCGCTGTTCGAGATGTGCGTGGCCGGCGTCGGTGTGATGCGGCTGGCCGAGCACCTGGCGCTGCCGGCCATCCGGCGCGGCGTGCTGGTGCCGCTGCTGGCCGACTACCAGGCCACCGACGACACAGCGATCCACGTCGTGTTCCTGCCCGAGCGCCGCTTGGTGCCGCGCATCCGGGCCTTCGTCGACCACCTGTGCGAGGTGTTCGCGACGCCGCCCTGGGGGGACTGACCCCCGCCAGCCCGCCGATCTATTGCGGGCGGCGATAGGTTTTATCGGCGCCACGCTCTTGGTCGTCCATTCGACCTCTCTTAGCCTTGCATCAACCTTTGGTGCCACCCGTTGACGTAAGGAAAATCATGCAAGAGACGATCGAACGGACCGAGACCCGGCCGCAGCAGGCCACGACGGCGAAGCCGCGCGTCTCGATCTACCAGCCGACCCAGGAAGGCCTGATCTTCCCGGAGCTGCCGATCTTCGAGACCCACGCGAAGGAACGCCAGCACCGCAAGGAGCGCTTGGCCGCGGCCTGCCGCGCCTTCGCGCTGCAGGGCTTCGACTACGGCTTCGCCGGCCACCTGACGATCCGCGACCCCGAGTTCCCCGAGCTGTACTGGACGAACCCGATGTGCGTGCATTTCTCCAACGTCAAGGTCAGCAACCTGATCCTGGTCGACCACAAGGGCAAGGTGGTCGAGGGCACCCATGCGGTGAACCGTGCCGGCTTCGTGCTGCACGCCGCGGTGCACGAGGCGCACCCCGAGATCCTGGCGATGTGCCACGCGCACACGGTCTACGGCACCGCCTTCGCGTCGCTGGGTCGCGACCTCGAGCCGATCACCCAGGACGCCTGTGCGTTCTTCGAGGATCACCGCGTCATCCGCAGCGAGGCCGGCCAGGTAGCGGTCGAGGAGCGTGCCGGCCTGACCGTGGCCGACTACTTCAAGGGCGTCAAGGCGGTGGTCCACCAGAACCACGGCCTGTTCTCCAGCAGCACCCACAGCATCGACTCGGCGTGCTTCTGGTTCATCGCGCTGGAACGCTGCTGCCGCCAGCAGCTGCTGGTCGACGCCAGCGGACACAAGCCGGTGCCGGTGACCGAGCAGCGTGCGCGCTACAGCCGCGAGCACGTCGGCAGCGACTACATCGGGTGGCTGCACTTCCAGACCATCTACGACCAGTTGGTCTGCCACCAGCCGGACCTGTTCGACTGATCTGTCCCGACGACCCAGGACGGACAGGCTACGGCGGCACCGGTTGCGGTGCCGCCGCGACCGTCGTCCGCGCGGCGCCACGAGCGCCGCGCCGGAGCGGCGGCCCAGAAGGAGACAAGAGATGCAAGGAATCGTCGAGGCCTATTTCCGGCTGCTGAAGATCGTCACGGTGCTCTGCCTGGCGGTCATGGTGGTGCTGGTGTTCGGCAACGTGGTGCTGCGCTACGGCTTCAACTCGGGCATCACCGTGTCCGAGGAAGTCTCGCGGCTGCTGTTCGTCTACCTAACCTTCCTGGGAGCGATCGTCGCGGTGCGCGAGCGGCTGCACCTGGGCTTCGACGCGCTGGTGCGCTCGCTGCCGCCGACCGCGCAGCGCGCCTGCGCGATCCTGGCCCACCTGCTGATGCTGCTGGCGACGGGCGTGTTCCTGATCGGCAGCTGGCAGCAGGCGGTCATCAACCTGGGCGTCAGGACGCCGGTGACCGGCGTGTCGATGGCGCTGTACTACGGCGTGGGCGTGGTGTTCTGCGTGTCGGTCGCGTTGATGCTGCTGGTCGACCTGGCCCGCCTGGTGTCGGGCCGCGTGTCGGCGCAGGACCTGGTCACCCTGAACGACTCGGCCGAGGCGGCGGTGTTGCCGCCGGCCGAGAAGTCGACTGCCGTCGCCTGAGCCCGCGGAGCAAGCGACATGACGATTTCCATCTTCCTCGGTTCCCTGCTCGGCTCGATGGCGCTGGGCGTGCCGATCGCATTCGCGCTGCTGGTCTGCGGCCTGGCGCTGATGTGGCACATGGACCTGCTCGACGCGCAGATCCTGGCGCAGAACGTGATCAACGGCGCCGACAGCTTCCCGTTGCTGGCGGTGCCCTTCTTCATGCTCGCAGGCGAGATCATGAACGTCGGTGGCCTGTCGCGCCGCATCGTGACACTGGCGCTCACGCTGGTCGGACACCTGCGCGGCGGCCTGGGCTTCGTGACCATCCTCGCGGCCTGCCTGATGGCGGCGCTGTCGGGCTCGGCGGTGGCGGACACCGCCGCACTCGCCGCGCTGCTGCTGCCGATGATGGTGCGCGCCGGCCACGACAAGGCGCGTGCCGGTGGCCTCATCGCCTCGGCGGGCATCATCGCGCCGGTCATCCCGCCTTCGATCGGCTTCGTGGTGTTCGGCGTGGCCGCCAATGTCTCGATCGGCAAGCTGTTCCTGGCCGGCATCGTGCCGGGCCTGATGATGGGCATCGCGATCGCGAGCACCTGGTATCTGGTGGCGCGCCGCGAGGGCAGCGCACCGCCACCCAAGGCGAGCGCCGCGCAGCGCTGGACCGCGCTGCGCGAGTCGACCTGGGCGCTGATGCTGCCGGTGATCGTGCTGGTGGGCCTGAAGATGGGCGTGTTCACGCCCACCGAGGCCGCGGTGGTGGCCGCCGTCTACGCGCTGTTCGTGGCCACGGTGGTGTACCGCGAGCTCGACATCCGCCAGCTCTACGACGTGTTCCTGGCGGCCGCGAAGACCACTTCGGTGATCATGTTCCTGGTGGCCGCCGCCATGGTCTCGGCCTGGCTGATCACCGTGGCCGACCTGCCGGGCCAGTTGATCGAGCTGCTCGGTCCGCTGACCGACAGCCCGACGCTGCTGCTGCTGGTGATCATGGTGATGCTGATCGCGATCGGCACCGCGATGGACATGACGCCGACCATCCTGATCATGGCGCCGATGCTGATGCCGGTGGTCAAGGCGGCCGGCATCGACCCGGTCTACTTCGGCGTGCTGTTCATCATGAACGCTGCGATCGGCCTGATCACGCCGCCGGTGGGCACGGTGTTGAACGTGGTGGCCGGCGTCGGACGCATGCGCATGGACGAGGTCGCCCGCGGCGTGCTGCCCTTCATGGCGGCGCAGTTCGTGGTGCTGCTCCTGCTGGTGCTGTTCCCCTCGATCGTCACCGTCCCGGCGCGCTGGCTCGCCGGCTGAGCGCGGCGAGCCATCTCTCCCGTTCCGATGCGCGCCCCGGGCGCGCGCTCACCCAGGCCGTCTCCGGGCGGCCACCCTTTCCCCTAGGAGACATCAAGATGAAGCGAATCTTCAAGCACCTGCTGCTCGGGCTGGTCGCGGCGCCGGCGCTCGCACTGACGGGCCTGCAGGCCCAGGCGGCCGACATCAAGGAGCGTAACCTGCGCTTCTCGTTCGTGCAGCCCAAGGAAAGCCACATGGGCTATGGCGCGCAGAAGTTCGCCGACATCGTCGCCAAGAAGAGCGACGGCAAGATGAAGGTGAAGCTGTTCCCGAACGGCATGCTCGGCGGCGACCTGCAGACCGTTTCGGCGCTGCAGGGCGGCACGCTCGACCTGACCACGTTGCCCCCGGGCCTGCTGGTGGGCCTGAACAAGGAGTTCGGCGCCTTCGACCTGCCCTTCCTGTTCGACAGTTTCGCCGAGGCCGACGCGGTGCTCGACGGCCCGGTGGGCAAGAAGTTCATGGAGCGCCTGCCGAGCGGCCTGGTGGGCCTGGCCTACTGGGACCACGGCTTCCGCAACGTTTCCAACAACCGCCGAGCCATCGCCAAGGCCGAGGACTTCCAGGGCCTGAAGCTGCGCGCGCTGCAGGCCCCGCTGATGCTGGAGACCTTCAACGCGCTCGGCTCCAACGCGGTGCCGATGGCCTTCACCGAGCTCTACGCCGCGCTGGAGTCGCGCGCTGTCGACGGCCAGGACAACCCGGTGGTGGCTTTCCAGACCAACAAGTTCGACGAGGTCCAGAAGCACCTCTCGCTGACGCGCCACGTCTACAACCCGCTGGTCGTGCTGTTCAGCCAGAAGGCCTGGGATCAGTTCTCGGCCGACGAGCGCAAGGTCCTGCTCGAGGCCGCCAACGAGGCCCGCGTCGAGCAGCGCAAGGTCTCGCGCGAGATGGAGACCAAGGCGCTGGAGCAGGTTCGCAAGAACGGCGTCACCGTGACCGAGATCTCCGCGCAGGAGCGCGCGCGCATGCGCGAGAAGGTCAAGCCGGTGACCGACAAGTACGTCAAGGAGATCGGCGAGGACGTTGTCAAGACGGTCTATGCCGAGATCGACCGGGTGCGGGTGAAGTAGTAGGCCCGCCGCCGCCGTTGCCGGCGGCGCGCGGTCCGGGCCGGTCCAGAACGCCGCGGAGCTTCGCTCCGCGGCGTTCTTTCATTTCAAGGCAAGCTGGCACCCCCCAGTTAGCAAGCGAGTTCATCTTTCACTTCCAGAGGGCTCCGCAAGTCCTTCTTTTAGAACGACATTTTCTTTTTTGTGCATCAGAAATCACGCCTAAGTGCTTGATTTCATTGAGATTTCCTTACATCTCTGGTTGACCCGCCCGAGGGGGTCCGCTAAAGTGGAGCAAAGTGCACTTTAGTGGGATTTCGTGGCAGAAATAGTCTTTCAGGGGGCTTCGGCGCTCGCGCTCGACGCAAAGGGGCGGCTGGCCGTCCCGGCGCGCCACCGCGATGTGCTGGGCGCGCTGGCCCAGGGCCGGCTCACGCTCACGAAGCATCCGGTCGGCTGCCTGCTGGTGTTTCCACGCCCGGCGTGGGAGGGCTTTCGCGACAAGGTCGCGGCGCTGCCGCTGCGCGCCGAGGGCTGGAAGCGCATCTTCCTCGGCAACGCGATGGACGTCGAGATCGACGCCAGCTCGCGCGTGCTGGTCTCGCCCGAACTGCGCCAGGCAGCGGGTCTGGTCAAGGACGTGATGCTGCTCGGCATGGGCAGCCATTTTGAACTCTGGGACGTCCAGCGCTACCAGGCCCACGAGGCCGAGGTGATGCAGCAGGGGCTGCCCGAGAGCCTGGGCGACTTCTCGTTCTGACGGCGATGAACCAGGGAGTCGGGCCTTGGCAGCACACCACCGTCCTGCTGCACGAGGCGGTCGATGCGCTCGTGCACTCGCCGGACGGCTACTACGTCGACGGCACCTACGGCCGCGGCGGGCACTCGCGGCTGATCCTGTCGAAGCTGTCCGCGGCGGGCCGCCTGCTGGCGATCGACCGCGACCCCGACGCGGTGGCGCACGCCACCTCGGGCGCGGCGCGGGTCACGGACCCGCGCTTCCACATCGAGCACGCGCCCTACAGCGAGCTGCCGGCGCTGCTGGCGGCGCGTGGCGTGTCACGCATTGACGGCCTGCTGCTGGACATCGGTGTGAGCTCGCCGCAGATCGACAACCCGGAGCGCGGCTTCAGCTTCCGCGCCAGCGGTCCGCTGGACATGCGCATGGACCCGACGCGTGGCGAGAGCGCGGCCGACTACCTGGCGCGCGCCGACGAACGCGAGATCGCGGCGGTGATCCGCGACTACGGCGAGGAGCGCTTCGCGACCGCGATCGCCCGTGCGCTGGTGGCGCGCCGCCTGGCCGGCCGTCCGGTACGCACCACCGAGGAACTCGCGGAGCTGGTGGCGCAGGCGGTCAAGACCCGCGAGCCCGGGCAGAACCCGGCCACCCGCACCTTCCAGGCGCTGCGCATCTTCGTCAACGCCGAGCTGACGCAGCTCGAACAAGGCCTGGCGGCGGCACTCCAATGCCTGAAGCCGGGCGGCCGGCTGGTCGTGATCAGCTTCCACTCGCTCGAGGACCGCATCGTCAAGACCTTCATCGCGAGTCACAGCAAGGCGGTGGTCGACCGCCGGGCGCCGTTCGCGCCGCCGGCGCCGATGCGGCTGCGCGCGCTGGCGCGCCTGAAGCCCGGCGCCGACGAGGTGGCAGCCAATCCGCGCGCGCGCTCGGCCATCCTGCGTGTGGCCGAACGGACCGACGTGGGGATCGCCGCATGACACGCCTCAACATCGTGGTGCTGATCGCGCTGGTGTGCAGCTCGCTCTACCTCGTCAAGGTGTCCTACGAGTCGCGCCGTCTGTTCGCCGAACTCGATCGCGCGCAGGCCCAGGCGCTCAAGCTCGAGAGCGAGCACGACCGGCTGCTGGTCGATGCGCGTGCGCAGTCCACGCCGCTGCGTGTCGAGAAGGTCGCGCGCGAGCGCCTCGGCATGCGCAGCGCCACACCGGCGGTCACCGAGTACGTGGTGGTGCCGGTGGCCGCTGCGCCGGCGCCTGATGTCGCGGAGCTGCGCCGATGAGCGCTTGGCGCGAATGGCTGGGCCGCCTCGGCCGGGGCGGTTCCCGCCGGCCCGGTGCACGCGCCGCCAGCGGTGCCGTGAGCGCGCGCAGCGTGCGCTACGCGAGCAGTCCGCTGCTGGCGTCGAAGACGCCGCCGTGGCGCTCCAAGTTCCTGGTCGCTCTGGTCGGTGCCGGCTTCCTGCTGCTGCTCGGCCGCGCGGTCTACGTGCAGGTGATCGGCACCGAGTTCTACCAGCAGCAGGGCGCGAGCCGCTACGCGCACAAGCTCGAGCTGCCGGCCAACCGCGGCCGCATCACCGACCGCGGTGGCGAACTGCTCGCCTCCAGCGTGGAGGCACCGACGCTGTGGGCCATCCCGCGCGACGTCACCGCCACCTCTGCCGAGAAGCGCCAGCTCGCCAAGTTGCTCGGCATGTCGGTCGGCGATCTGGAGAAGCGCCTGGCGGACAACCCGAACTTCGTCTATCTGCGCCGTCAGGTCGACGACTCGGTGGCGCTGCAGGTGCGCGCACTCAACCTCAAGGGCGTGCACCAGCTCACCGAGTACAAGCGGCGCTACCCGGCGGGCGAGGCGGCGGCCCACGTGGTGGGCTTCACCAACGTCGAGGACCGGGGGCAGGAGGGCATCGAACTCGCCTTCCAGTCCGACCTGGCCGGCCGCGACGGCAGTCGCCGCGTCATCAAGGACCGTCGCGGCCGCGTGGTCGAGGACATCGGCGAGCGCGTGCCACCGGTCGACGGTCGCGACATCGAGCTCGCGATCGACACCAAGGTGCAGTTCTTCGCCTACCAGCGCATCCGTGACGCGGTGGCCGAGCACAAGGCCAAGGCCGGCAGCGTGGTGGTGCTCGACGTGCAGAGCGGCGAGGTGCTGGCGCTGGCCAACTACCCGAGCTACACGCCGGGTGACCGCCGCAACCTCAGCGGAGCGCAGCTGCGCAACCGGGCGCTGACCGATACCTTCGAGCCCGGCTCGACCATGAAGCCCTTCATCATCGGCGAGGCACTGCAGGCCGGACGCGTGTCGCCCTCGACGGTGATCGACACCGCACCCGGCCGCATGAGCGTCACCGGCAGCACCATCAGCGACGCCCACCCGCACGGCGCGCTCACCGTCGAGCAGGTGATCCAGAAATCGAGCAACGTCGGCACCGTGAAGATCTCCCAGCTGCTCTCCGAGCGGGAGATGTGGGAGACCTTCAGCGCCATCGGCCTGGGCCAGAAGCCGCAGATCGACTTCCCCGGCGCCGTCACCGGCCGGCTGCGTCCCTACAAGACCTGGCGGCCGATCGAGAAGGCGACCATGAGCTATGGCTACGGCCTGTCGGCCAGCCTGTTCCAGCTCGCGCGCGCCTACACCGTGTTCGCGCGCGACGGGGAGCTCATCCCGGTCAGCATCACCCGCGCGCAGCAGCCCGGCGCCGGCGTGCGCGTGTTCTCGCCCGAGGTCGCGCGCGATGTGCGCCACATGCTGCAGATGGCGGCGGGCCCCGGCGGCACCGGCCCCAAGGCGCAGACCATCGGCTACTCGGTCGGCGGCAAGTCCGGCACCGCGCACAAGCAGGAAGGCAAGGGCTACGCCGACAAGAAGTACCGTGCCTGGTTCGTCGGCCTGGCGCCGATCGACAAGCCGCGCATCGTGGTCGCGGTGATGGTCGACGAGCCGAACGCCGGCAAGTACTTCGGCGGCGAGGTCGCCGCACCGGTGTTCAGCGAGGTGGTGCAGAAGACGCTGCATGCGATGGGTGTTTCGCCCGATCTCGACGTCAAGCCGCAGATCGTGGCGCGCCACGAGGACGCCGTGGAGGAGAGCTTCTGATGCTCACCGCGTTGCGTTCACCCGCCGCCGCGGCCCGCTGGCTCCAGGAATGGACCACCGGCACGCTGCGCACCGACAGCCGCCTGGTGCAGCGCGGCGATGCCTTCATTGCCTGGCCCGGCCATGCCACCGATGGCCGCCGCTTCGTGAAGGCCGCGCTGGCCGCCGGTGCGGCGACCTGCCTGGTCGAGGCCGAGGGGGTGGACGCCCACGGCTTCGACGACGCACGCATCGGCGCGCTGCCCGGGCTCAAGGCCGCCACCGGGGCGATTGCCGACGCCTACTTCGGCCAGCCGTCGCAGCAGCTGCGGGTGGTGGCCACCACCGGCACCAACGGCAAGACCTCCACCGCGTGGTGGACCGCGCAGGCGCTGAGCCTGCTGGGCCGGCGCTGCGGCGTGGTCGGCACGCTCGGCATCGGCGAGCCGCCGCTGCCCGGCCGCGAGACGCACATCGACTTCACCGGCCTCACCACGCCCGACCCGGTCACGCTGCACGGCGGGCTGCGCCGCATGGCCGACGCCGGCTTCGAGGCCTGCGCGATCGAGGCCTCGTCGATCGGCATCGTCGAGCACCGGCTCGCGGCACTGCGCATCGAGGTGGCGCTGTTCACCAACTTCACCCGCGACCACCTCGACTACCACGGCAGCATGGACGCCTACTGGGCCGCCAAGCGCGTGCTGTTCGGCTGGCCCGGGCTGAAGGCCGCTGCGGTCAACCTCGACGATGCCCAGGGCGCCGAACTGGCACGCAGCCTGGCCGGCCACGTGCCCGAACTCTGGACCTATTCGCTCGAGCGCGACGACGTGCGGCTGCGCGCGCGCAACCTCGGCTATGTCGACGGCGGGCTCGCGTTCACGCTCTACGAGGGTGGCACTGCCCTGCCGGTGCGCAGCCGCCTGATCGGCGACTACAACGCCGCCAACCTGCTGGCCGTGATCGGCGGCCTGCGCGCGCTGGGCGTACCGCTGGCCGACGCGGTGCGCGTGGTGCCGCAGCTCACGCCGGTGCCGGGCCGCATGCAGAAGGTGGACGGCGACGCGGGCGTCGCCCCGCAGCCGGAGGTGGTGGTCGACTACGCGCACACCCCCGACGCGCTGGAGAAGGCGCTCGGTGCGCTGCGTCCGCTGGCCGCGGCGCGCGGCGGCCGGTTGCTGTGCGTGTTCGGCTGCGGCGGCAACCGCGACGCCAGCAAGCGCCCGCTGATGGCCGCGGTCGCCGAGCGACTGGCCGACTGCGTGATCGCGACCAGCGACAACCCGCGCGACGAGGCGCCGGCGGCGATCCTGGCCGATGTCGCCGCAGGCTTCGCGGCGCCGGCCGCCGTCGAGGTGATCGAAGACCGCCGCGCGGCGATCGCCCGCGCGATCGGCAGCGCCGAGGCCCGCGACGTGCTGCTGATCGCCGGCAAGGGCCACGAGGACTACCAGGAGATCGCCGGCGTCAAGCAGCCGTTCTCCGATGTGGCCGAGGCGCGGCAGGCGCTTGCGGCGCGCGGGTTGGCGTCATGAGCGTGATGATGGACTTGCGGCTGGCGCATGCGCTGCTGCCGGGCTCGACGCTCGTCGGCGACCCGGCCACGCCGCTGTTGCGCGTGCACAGCGATACCCGCACGCTGCGCGCCGGTGACCTGTTCGTTGCGCTCAAGGGCGAGCGCTTCGACGCGCACGACTTCCTGCCGCAGGCGCGTGCCGCCGGCGCAGTGGCGGCGATCGCCGAGCACGGCCTCGCCGAGGCCGGCCTGGCCGGGCTGCACGTGGCCGACAGCCGCGCCGCGCTCGGCACGCTGGGCGCGAACTGGCGCGCCCGCATGAGCCTGCCGCTGATCGCCGTGACCGGCAGCAACGGCAAGACCACCGTGACGCAGATGATCGCGAGCATCCTGCGCGCCTGGGTCGGCGACGCGGCATTCGCGACCGAGGGCAACTTCAACAACGACATCGGCGTGCCGCTCACGCTGCTGCGGTTGCGCCAGGACCCCGACACCTGGCACCGCGCGGCGGTCGTCGAGCTGGGCATGAACCACGTCGGCGAGATCGCCCAGCTCGCGCGCATGGCCACGCCGACGGTCGCGCTGGTCAACAACGCCCAGCGCGAGCACCAGGAATTCATGGCCAGCGTCGAGGCGGTGGCCCGCGAGAACGGAGCGGTGATCGAGGCGCTGGGCGCCAACGGCACGGCGGTCTTCCCGTCCGACGACGCGCATGCCGCGGTATGGCAGGCGCTGGCCGGCACGCGGCCGACGTTGACGTTCTCGCTCGAAGGTCCGTCCGACCTGGTGGCCGAGGCGGTGTGGAGTGGCGACCATTGGGCTGCGGTCCTGCACACGCCGGCCGGCGCCACCGCGATCCGCCTGCGCGTGGCCGGCTGGCACAACGTGAAGAACGCGCTCGCCGCGACCGCCTGCGCCCTGGCGGCGGGCTGCCCGCTGGAGGCGGTGGCGCGTGGCCTCGAGGCCTTCGAGCCGGTGAAGGGCCGCTCGCAGGTCAAGGCCCTGCAGCGCGGCGGCCGCGCGGTGACGCTGGTGGACGACAGCTACAACGCCAACCCCGACTCGGTGCGCGCGGCGATCGACGTGCTGGCCACGCTGCCCGGCCCGCGCTGGCTGGTGCTGGGCGACATGGGCGAGGTCGGCGACCAGGGCCCGGCCTTCCACGCCGAGGTCGGCCGCTATGCGGCCGCTTGCGGCATCGACGCGCTGTGGAC
>NZ_AZSN01000047.1:0-26854 GCF_000576225.1 Methylibium sp. T29-B
GGGCCGCTCAGCCAGGCGGGGCTGGCGTGGCGCCGGCCGCGCGCGTCGGCGCCCATGTTGGCGCGCCACCGAAGCGGCGATGCGTCCCAGCGTGGCGGTGGAGCTGTTGCCGTCAAGATCCATCTGCAGGGTCGAGCCGATGAACATGTCGCAGGCGTAGTGCCCGGCCGCCTGGCAGAAGGCCCGGTTGCTGCGCAGGCTGCCGTCCGGCCCGGTGAAGAACACATCGGAGCGGGCGCGGACGTAGTCCTCCATGCCGAGCTCGGAGCCGAAGGAGTGCACCGATTCGACCCACCCGGCCTCGATGGCCGGAATCAGCGCCGGGTGCGGGTTCAAGGCCCAGTGCTTGCCGATCTTTCCTTTCAGCCCCAGCGATTCGCCGTAGGTCGGCAACAGCAGCTCGATCGCCGCCGTGTCGAAGCCGATGCCGTGGTTCAGGCGCTGCACGCCGTACTCGCCGTAGATGCCCTTGATCGCCATCATGGCCATCAGCACCTGGATCTCGCTGATCTGCGCGGGATCGCGGGTGAAGAGCGGTTCGATGAAGTTGGGGTGCGGCGCCTTCACCACGAAGCTGACCCAGTCGGCCGGGACGTCGACGCGCGGCAGCGTGGTGGTCTTGCCATCGACCAGTTCGTTGACCTGCGCGATCACGATGCCGCCGGAAAACGCCGTCGCCTCCACGATGGCCGGCGTGTCTTCGGTATTGGGGCCGGTGTAGAGGTTGCCTTGTGCGTCGGCCGCCTGCGCGGCGACCAGGGCCACCTTGGGCGTGAGGTCGACGAAGTAGCGCGCGAACAGTTCGAGGTAGGTGTGGATCGCGCCGATCTCGATGCGACCGCCCGACACCAGCTGGGCCAGCCGTGCGCCCTGAGGCCCCGAGAAGCTGAAGTCGAGCCGCGATGCGACGCCGTTCTCGAAGATGTCCAGATGCTCCGGCAGGGCCAGCACCGACTGCACCATGTGCAGTCCGTGGACCCGCTTCGGATCGATCTTCACCAGCGCCTTCGCCAGGAAATCGGCCTGCTTCTGGTTGTTGCCCTCGAGGCAGACGCGATCTCCGGAAGCGATCACCGCCTCGAGCAGGGTGGTGATCGCCGCGGCATCGACGCACTTGCCGGTGAGCCGTGCGCCGAGCGCGCTGCTCGCGCGCGCCAGCCGGGCGGCACGCTCGTCGGCCTTGGAGTTCCAGTGTCTGGCTTCCATGGATTTCCGATGGGTTGGATTGAATTCAGACCGCGCTCACCGGCCGCCTCAGAGCACGACGAAGAGCAGCCACACCACCACCGGGGCCACCAGCGTCACGATGGCGCCGTACACCAACAGCTGCCGGAAGAACACGTCGCGGTCGATGCCCTTGGCGTTGGCAAGAACCAGTGCGCCATTCGTGGAGAACGGGCTCACGTCGACGATGGTCGACGACACCGCCATCGCGGCGATGAAGCCGATGGCGCTGACGCCGGCATCGCCCTGCAGGAAGGGCACCGCCAGCGGAATCAGCGACCCGAGCACCGCGGTCGAGGAGGCGAAGGCGGACACCACCGCGCCGACGAAGCACAACAGCAACGCGGCCATCAGCGGCGAGGTAAGCCCCGCGACGCTGTGTCCCACGAAGTCGATCGTGCCCATCTTGTCCATCACACCCACGAAGGTGCTGACGCCCACGATCAGCATGATCTCCGGCCACGACACCTGCCCCAGAGCGCGCTTCTGCAGGTTGGGCGCCATCAGCGTCAGGAGCAGGCCGATGGAGATCGACACGAAGCCGATGTCCTGCTTGAAGAACAGCGTCAGCACGGCCAGTCCGATCAGGCCGGCCACGGTGGCCAGCTGATAGGCGCGTGAACCCGTGTCCGCGGATGCCACCGGTGCGGCATTCATCAGGGAATCGTCGTCCCGAATGGCGGTGCGGTGCTCTTCCGTGAGCGCCTCTGCTTCGGCATCGCCGTATACCTGGGCTCCGCCCTGACCGTGCGCTGTGCGGCGCACGGCAGGGACTTCGCCACTCGCGTCGGCCTTCTGACGCAGCAGCTTCATGCCGCCGAACATGAAGAACAGCAGCAGCGACACCGTCAAGTTGACCCCCAGGCTCGCCAGCATGGTCGTCATCTCGCTGAGCGGCAGGCCCGCCTTGGCGACGATCTTGTTGGTGATGCCGCCGTAGATGCTGATCGGCGAGAAGCCGCCGCCCTGCGCGCCGTGCACGACCATCAAGCCCATCATCAGCGGATTGATGCCGTACTTGGCCGCGAAACCGAGCGCGATCGGCGCGATGATCGCCACGGCCGCGGGACTGACCGCGCCGACGGACGTGAGCAACGCCGCAATGAAGAACATGATCCACGGGATGGCGGCGATGCGCCCGCGTACCGCCCGCACCGCCAGCTTGACGAGCCAGTCGATCGTGCCGTTGTTCTGCGCCAGCGCGAACAGGTAGGTGATGCCGACCAGGGTCAGGAACAGATCGGCGGGGAAGCCCCCAGGATGGCCTTGGCGTTCAGGCCGGCCACCAGCGTGCCGACAAGGAAGGCGCCGACGAAGGCGATCACGCCCATGTTGATCGGCAGCACGGTGGCGAGCACGAACATGCCGATCAACGTGCAGATGGAAATCCAGTGAGCACTCATCGATTTGTCTCCGACGGGGTTTTGGTACGGCACGCGGGCGCCGTTTGTGCGTGGCCAGAAGGTACGCACGCCGTCCGGGACGATCAATGAAGCAGCGAGGTCGACGATTACGCCGGATGAAACGATCGAGGGTTAACCCGCGAACGCTCATGCCCAGCCTCAAAGGGGCTTGGCCCTTGCGAGTCGGCACACCGCCAGCAGCGCCAGCAGATTCGGATCGCGCTCGCGCGTCCGCAGGAAGTGCAGGCCGATGGTCTGGCGCATCAGGTATCTGGGCTGCAAGGGGATGAACTGCACGTCCTGCGGCATCACGCTGCGCACCCGCCCCGGCAGCAGCGTGCAGCCGATGCCACCGCTCACCAGGTTCATCAGCGAGAAGATGTCGCCGGTCTTCATGACGACGTTCGGCGTGAAGCCGGCGATGCGGAACGACTCCAGGAATCCGCCGTAGGTCACGAAGCCTTCGCTCAGGGAGACGAAACGCTCCTCGGCGCAAGCGGACAGGTCGACCTCCTGCAGCGCCGCATAGCGCGAGCGGGCCGGCGCGGCGAAGAAGATGTCGTCCTCGAACAGCGGTTCCGATTCCACGTCGGCGGCGCTCTCGGGCGACCCCATCAGCGCAGCATCGACGCTGCCGTCGCGCAGCTTCTGCAGCAGGTCGGCATTGGAGCCGAGCACCAGTTCGGTCTGCACGTCGGGCTTGCGCAGCTTCATGCCCATGACCAGCGCCGGCACCGTCTGGTGGGTCAGCGAGTAGAGCGATCCGATGCGGATGCGGTCGGCCGAATAGCCCGCCACTTCGCGGGTGGACCGGATGCCCTCCGTCATGCCGCGCAGCACCTCGCGCGCAACCTCCGCCAGTGCCTGCGCAGCGTCGGTGGGGTGCAGGTTCCGGCCCTCGTGGCGGAACAGCGCGCAACGCAGACCGCTTTCCAGCGCATGCAGGGCACGGTGCACGCTGACCGCGCTGGTGTCGAGCTTCTCCGCGGCGCGCGCGAGATTCCCGGTCTCCATGAAGGCCAGCAGGATCTCGAGCCGGCGGAAGGTGATCGCCTCGTCGACACGGACGGCCGCGGTGGCATCGCGGGGAGGGGCAGCCATGGTGTCGCTCGCAGCGGCTCTGTGCCACGGGCTCGTGCGCGTCGGCATCGGTCCGGGCACGGCGGCCCGGACACGGCCTCAGTCGAGCTTCACGTTGGAGGCCTTCACCACGCCGGCCCATCGCTTGGTCTCCGCGCTGACGAAGTCGCCGAAGGCCGTACCGTAGAGAGTGGGCGTGTCGGCGCCGAGCGTCGTCCAGGCGTCCTTGATCTCCTTCGTGCCGTGGGCCTTCTGCAGTTCGGCGGTCATGCGGTCGATCGCCGCCTGCGGCGTGCCCTTGGGCGCCCACAGCCCATACCAGGTGGCCACCTGGTAGGTCGGCACGCCGCTCTCGGCGACCGTCGGGATGTCGGGATAGCCGGCGGCACGCTTCTCGCCGGCCACCGCCAGCGCCCTGAGACGCCCCCCCTTGATGTGCGCCGCCGACGATCCGAGGCCGTCGAACATCACGTCCACCTGACCTGCCATCAGGTCCTGCAGCGCCGGACCGGCGCCACGATAGGGGATGTGCGTGATGAAGGTCTGGGTCTGCAGCTTGAACAGTTCACCGGCCAGATGGTGCGAGGTGCCATTGCCCGCCGAGCCGTAATTCACCTTGCCCGGATTGGCGCGCACATAGGCCAGGAACTCCTTGACGTCCTTCACCTGCAGGCGCTGCGGGTTGACGACGATCACCTGCGGCACGCTCGACAGCAGGGCCACCGGCACGAAGTCGGCGCCGAGGTTGTAGTCGAGCTTGGGGTAGACCGCCGGCGCGATAGCGTGGTGCACCGCGCCCATGAACCAGGTGTAGCCATCGGGCGCGGCCTTGGCCGCCAGCGTGGCGCCCACGTTGCCGCCGGCGCCCCCCTTGTTGTCGATGATCACCTGGTGGCCGAGCTGCTTGGTCAGCTGCGCGAACAGCGGCCGCGCGAAGGCATCGGTGCCGCCACCGGCCGGGAAGGGCACGATGACCGTCACCGGCTTGGCCGGCCAGGCCTGCGCGAGCGCCGGCTGCAGGCTGCCCGCCAGCACAGCGGCAAGCAGCACGGCAACCCTGGGCAGCAAGCGTGACAGGGCGAGGAAAAGGGTCTTCTGAAGCATGGCGTGTCTCCTGGTGAATCGCCTTATGTATGTCTATATCATTTTATGTATACATTAAACCCATCATCACATCTGTCGTCAACCCTGGTGGATGCCCTGAGGGGGTGGTGGCATGCAAAAATGGGGTCATGAAGATATCGGGACAGCTACGCGATCTGATCGAGGAGCAGATCGCCACCGGTGAATTGGCGCCCGGCAGCACGCTGGACGAGGCCACGCTGGTGGAACGCCACGGCGTCTCGCGCACCCCCGTGCGCGAGGCGCTGATCCAGCTGTCCGCCGAAGGCCTGATCGAGCTGCGGCCACGGCGCGGCGCGGTGGTGGCCGCCATCGGCCCCGCCCGGCTGATCGAGATGTTCGAGGTGATGAGCGAGCTGGAGGCGATGTGCGGTCGCCTGGCCGCGAGGCGCATGACCGACAAGGAGCGCGCGGAACTCGTGCGCGCCCACCAGGCCTGCGAGCAGGCGCGCTCCGACAGCGACCCCGAGGCCTACTACCTGTGCAACGAGCGCTTTCACTTCGCGCTGTACGAAGGCAGCCACAACGGCTTCCTGAACGAGCAGGCGCAGTCGCTGAACCGCCGGTTGCGGCCCTACCGCCGCCTGCAACTGCGGGTGCGCAACCGCATGAACACCTCGTTCGCCGAGCACGATGCCATCGTCCGTGCGGTGCTGGCGGGCGACGCCGAGGCGGCGGCCAACACCTTGCGCGCGCATGTGGTGGTGCAGGGCGAACGCTTCGGCGACCTGCTGGCCTCGCTCGCCGAACTCGCGCCCGCCGCATCCTGAGCCTGGCGCGATACCCCGGCATCGCGCAGGACCGGACCGCGCCGTGAACCCGCGCCCACCTCCTCTCTACGTCGGCCGGTTCGCGCCCTCTCCCACCGGCCCGCTGCATGCCGGCTCGCTGGTCGCGGCGCTGGCGAGCTGGCTGGACGCGCGCGCCCACGGCGGGCGGTGGCTGGTGCGCATCGAGGACGTGGATACGCCGCGCTGCGTGCCCGGCGCCGAGGCCGAGATCCTGAGCCAGCTCGATCAGCTGGGCCTGCGCCCGGATGCGCCGCCACTGCGCCAGAGCGAGCGCGGCGCGCTCTACCAGGCGGCGCTCGATCGCCTGCAGCAGGACGGTATGGCGTATCCGTGCGCCTGCACGCGGCAACAGATCGTCGCAGCGAACTCGGCCCGCGGCCTGCTGCCCTCACGCCACGCCGAACTCGTCTACCCGGGCACCTGCCGGCCCGAGAACGGTGGGCTGCACGACCGCAGAGCCCGGTCCTGGCGGCTGCACTTGCCCGCGGCGGCGCTCGTGGACTGGAACGATCGGCGACTGGGTGCGCAGCGGCAGGCCGTCGATCGGGCCGTCGGCGATTTCGTGCTGCGGCGCGCCGACGGTCTGTGGGCCTACCAGCTTGCGGTGGTGGTGGACGACGCGGCGCAGGGCGTGACCCACGTGGTGCGCGGCGAGGACCTCGCCGACAACACCGCCCGCCAGATCCTGCTGCAGCGTGCGCTGGGCCTGCCGACACCGCGCTACCTGCACACGCCGCTGGTGCGCGCGGCTGACGGCGAGAAGCTCAGCAAACAGCATGGGGCGCCCGCACTTCATCTGTCCGACCCGGCGGCCACGCTGGCGACGGCCGGGGCCGTTCTGGGCCTGACCGTGCCGCGAGACCGCTCGGTGCGCGCATGGCTGGATCGCGCCATCCTGGCCTGGCGCGCGGCTCACGCAGCGCCAGACTGAAGTTGGGGACCGAAGGCCGGGCAGCGTCCGCCGTGTAGGAACAGGACTACACGCTCAACCGCCCCGCACTGACGCGGCGCACCCATCGTCTCCGATAACATCAAAAGACACATGGTGGCGGCAGCGATCCTGCGGCCCCATTCACCCCTGCCCTGCATTTCATGCCATCGCGTCGCGTTTTCATCGTCGAAGACAGCCCGGTCATCCGGGCCAATCTCATTGATACCCTCGAAGAATTGACGCCGGTGTCCGTGGTCGGTTGGTCCGACGGCGAAGCGGGCGCACTCGCATGGCTGGCCGAACACCCCGACGGCTGGGATCTGCTGATCGTCGACCTGTTTCTCAAGCAGGGTTCGGGGCTCGGCGTGCTGCAAGCGTGCAAGCATCGCCCTCCGGAGCGCAAGCTGGTGGTCTTCAGCAACTACGCGACGATCGACCTGCGCATGAAATGCATGGAACTGCGCGCCGACGCGGTGTTCGACAAGTCCAACGAGATCGACGGCCTGATCGACTTCTGCGGCCATCTGCCCGATGGCGCGCAGGCCGCATCCGTGGCGTGAAACGCCGGGCGCCGCCGCGCCCGCTATTGGATCAGGCCGTTCTTCAGCGCGTAGTAGGTGAGGTCGCTGTTGGACGCGAGCTTCATCTTCTCCATGACCCGCGTGCGGTAGGTGCTGACCGTCTTCACGCTCAACGAGAGACTCTCGCCAATGGCCCCGATGGTCTCGCCCTGTGCCAGGCGCAGGAACACCTGCAACTCGCGCTCGGACAGCTGCTCATGAGGCAATCCTTCGGCCTTGCCGCCACCCAGCTGATCGGCCAGCAGCTCCGCCACGGCCGGCGTGATGTAGCGCCGCCCGCGCGACAGCGTGCGCACCGCGGTGAGGATCTCCTGAGGATCGCACTCCTTGTTCAGGTAACCGCTGGCGCCCTGTTTGAGCAAGGCGGTGGCGTAGTGCGTCTCGGGATAGGAGCTGAGGATCAGCACCGGCAGCTCGGGCGCGCGTGCGCGGATGCCCGACAGCACGTCGACGCCGTTCTGGTCGGGCATCGACACGTCGAGGATCAGCACATCGATGCCGCCGGCGCGCACCAGGTCCATCGCCTCGCGGCCGTTGGAGGCTTCGGCGACGACCTGCAGATCCATCTGCTCGGCGAGATACTGGCGCAAACCGGCACGCACGATGGCGTGGTCATCGACGATCGCAACTTTGATGGACATGGACTTCGCTGATCAGGGCCGCGGTGCGAACGATTCTAGGTCGCCCGTGGTGACCCGTGCATCCTGCACACCCTCACCCGTCGGCGATCACGCCGAGCCTCACGCATGACACGCACTCGCCTGTGGCGCAAGTCCGCCCTCAGTTTTCCGCTCGCACTGCTGGTGGCACTGGCACTGCTGCTGATCAGTGAGACCTCCTACCACAGCTCGCTGGCAGCCATCCAGGAGACCAACGCCGCCGTCGATGCACGCATCCACGTCGGCCGCGTGCTGCGCTACATGGTCGATGCCGAGACCGGCCAGCGCGGCTACCTGCTGACCGGCAAGGAAGCCTACCTCACGCCCTACCGCAACGCGGTAACCCAAATCAAGGAGCTGCTGCCGTCCCTGTCGAGGTACTACGCGACCCACCCTGCGCAGCTGACCGACTTCGAGACGCTGGCGCGAGCCATCGAGAAGAAGCTGTCGGAGATGTCCGAAACGATCCAGCTGCACCGGGAGGGCCGCGAGGACGCCTGGCGCAGCCTGCTGCAACTCGACGTCGGGCTGGAGATGCAGCAGACGATACGTGTCGTGGTCGATCGCCTGATCGGCGTGGAGATGCAGCGCCTGGCGGATCACCAGTCGCAGGTGAAGCAGACGCTGTTGATCAGCCGGCTCGGCGTGGCGGCCATGACGGTGCTCAGCGTGCTGGCGTTCTATTTCTACCTGAAGCAGACGCGCGAGCTGGGACTGGAACGCGAACGCCGGCGCGCGGCGCTGCAGGCCGAACGCGACCTGCTCGAGTCGCAGGTGAACCAGCGCACGCACGAACTCACCGTGCTTGCGCGCCACCTGCAGACCGCGCAGGAAAGCGAACGCAGCCACCTGGCACGCGAACTGCACGATGAACTCGGTGCCCTGCTGACCTCGGCCAAGCTCGATGTCGCACGGCTGCGCACCCACCTGCCGACCGTGACTCCCGAGGCCGCGAAGCGGCTGGCGCATCTCAACGAGGCGCTCAACAGCGGGATCGCGCTCAAGCGCCGCATCATCGAGGACCTGCGGCCCTCGGCGCTGGGCCACCTGGGCCTGACCGTGTCGCTCGACATCCTGACCCGCGAGTTCGGCGAGCGCTCCGGCATGGCCGTGCACACCGACTTCGCGCCGGTGAAGCTCGGTGACAGCGGCGACCTCACGATCTACCGCTTCGTGCAGGAGGCGCTGACCAACATCGCCAAGTACGCGAAGGCCACGCAGGTCGAGGTGCGGCTGAGCGCGATCGGCGAGGAGGGCGTCGAGATCTCGGTGAGCGACGACGGCAGCGGCTTCGATCCCGAGCGTGTGCGCAGCGGCGCTCACGGTCTGGCCGGCATGCGCTTCCGCGTGGAGGCCGAGGGCGGAGAGATGAAGGTCGAGTCTCGGCCCGGCGAGGGCTCGCGCCTGAGCGCGCGACTGCCGAAGCGCCCTCCCCCATCGGACGAAGGCGACGAGCTCGCCACCTGAGCGGGCACGTGAGCGCCGTCCTACAGCGATGTGCTGTGGCGGACGACAGCACCCGGCGGTGGCGTCTCATAGGTCGATCGGGGCCCCCTTCTACATTGAGGCTTCGGTTCGGTGCGATTCCCGCGCCGGCCTCCCGGCCCACCGGGAACCGTCTCAACAGAGGAGCCCTCCATGCTGCACTACGCCGTCGTCTTCTTCATCATCGCGCTGATCGCGGCCGTCTTCGGTTTCGGCGGCATTGCTGCCAGCGCGGCCGGCATCGCCAAGATCCTGTTCTTCGTGTTCGTGGTCCTCGCCGTCGCCAGTTTCCTGTTCGGCCTGATCCGCAAGGGCTGAGGTCCGCCGCACGAGCACCGTCGTTCGCGCCGCAGAGGCGCATACTCTTCTCCACAACCTCGCAAGGAGTTGCCATGTCCACACCCCGCACCGCATCGATCCAACCCCAGGTCCAGCAGGCCGCCGACGCCGCCAACCGCCTGGCCGACAGCGCCGAGCAGACCGTGAACGGCGTGCGCGAGCGCGTGATCCCGGCGGCGGTTCGCCTGGCGAACCAGGCCGAGGATCTGGCGCACCGCGGCTACGACGCGGTGCGTGACCGCACCGTGCAACTGCGCGAACGCGCGCTCGACGCCAGCGACCGTGGCGTCCGCTACGTGCAGGAGGAGCCCGTCAAGGCGGTCCTGATCGCCGCAGCCGCCGGCGCCGCATTGATGGCAGTCGCGCAGTTCCTGTCGCACCGCCGCAGCGACCGCCGCTGATCCGAGACTCTGGCCACCATGCTGCCGCTGCTCCGCGTACTGGCGAGCGAGCCTGACGCCCTCGTCGAGCACGCGGCGGCGTACGCGGATCTGGCGAGCGACGAGCTGCAGGAGCTGCAGGCCCATTGGGTGCGGCGGCTGCTGTGGCTCGCCGTCGCCGCGGTGGCTGGCCTCGCGGCACTGCTCCTCGGCGGCGTGGCGCTGATGTTGTGGGCCGCGCTGCCGGCGATCGACGCCGGCCGCGTCTGGCTGCTGTGGGTGGTGCCGCTGGTACCCGGCCTCGTGGCGGTGTTCGGCGTGTTCACCGCACGCCGCATCGACGCGCGACCCGCTTTCGGCAACCTGCGCGCGCAACTGCGCGAAGACATGGCGATGGTGCGTGAAGGTCTCGCGCCATGAAGCCGGACGCCGCGCCCATCCCCCCCGAAGCCCTGACACCCATCGAGCGCCTGGAGCGCTCGCGCGCACGGTTGCGCAAGACCTGGGTCGGCAACCGCCGTGCGCCGCGGCGCGACCCACCTCGGTCCGCCTCGGAAACGAGGCCGAACGGCGCGGATGGTGGCGACGACAGCACGCTCGACGTGCTGGTCTCGATGCTGACGCGCTGGTGGGAGCGCCATCCGCTGCACCAGGTGTTCGACGTCGCCGCCGAGGTCGCGGCACCAGCAGCACGCAGCATCGTCGGTCCGCTGGCCGAACGTCATCCGCTGCGCCTGGTGGCGCTGGCCGCCGGGGCCGGTGCGCTGCTGATGGTCGTGCGGCCGTGGCGCTGGCTTCCCCAGGCCGCGCTGTCGTCGGTTCTGCTTTCGGCACTGTGGCCCCGCGGCGGCCCGTCGCGCTGGCTAAGCGCCGGGGGCCTTGCAACTCTGCTGGCGAACGGTGACCTGAGCCGGCTGCTGGCGAGCCTGGCGGGACAAGCCCCGGACGGTCCGATCTCCGATCGCGACGGACCGGAAGCTCCGGAGCAGGCGACGGCGGCGGCGCCCCCCGCAGCCACGGCCACGGCTACAGCGGCCGCCAACGATCCCGACCCCGCACTCAGCGGCGACGCCGCAGACCCCCTCCCCCGGCCGCCGCCGCAGCGCGCTGAAGCCGCGCGTGCCGAGGCACGCGTTCGTCGGACCGCCCCTTCCTGTCTGACCCGCCTCGCGGACCGGACGCTCTCCGGCTCGGGTCGGCGTTCTCGCCTGCGGGCACGCACGACACCAAGGGTGCAACGCACGCACGCCGGGATGGCGCCGCGTCCTACAGGTCGTCGCGCCGGCTGCTGATACCTCGCGAACGCGCCGGTTTCTACAGTGTGGTCAACGGTGCAGGACGGTACCGATGTGCTCGACACCGATGCCGTTCACACCCCAACGATCGCCGACCCCACCATGAAATGCCGAGCCCTCCTCCTCACCGCGACGAGCCTGCTGATCGCCAGCACGGCTTCGGCGCAGGCCGGGTTCCCGGATCCGGCCGCTACCTCGATCGGCACCTGGTACGCCGTGCTGATCGCCGTGTTCGCCGTGCTGGTCGGCGTGGGCCTGGTCAGCAGCCAGCGCGACCAGCAGGACCACAACAAGCGCTCGGAATCGCAGCGTCGTTCCGACTCCGAGCACCCGCACAGCGGCAGCGCGGATGCCCGCACCCTGCGCCGCAGCAAGAACGAGGATCAGTGACACCGACCCCACCAAGGAGCTTTCGATGAACGATCCGAGCCTTCGCCATCTTTGACGCCAAGACATCCTGCGTGACGAGGAAGAGCACGCGGACGAGATGAAGGACCCGCCGGAAGGCGGCGTGCCGCTCGCGACAACCACTTCCACCCCGAGACCTCAGGAGAAACCACCATGAACTTCCGTACCCTGCTCATCGCGGCCGCCACGGCCACCACCCTCGTCGTCACCAGCGGCTGCGCGGTGCAGCGCGGCCAGTCGACCGTCGGTCAGTACATCGACGACGCCACCATCACAACCTCGGTGAAGGCCAAGCTCGTCGAGGACAAGACCGTCGACGCCAGCGCGATCAGCGTGGAAACGCTGAATGGCACCGTGCAGCTGTCGGGCTTCGCCAAGACCCCGACGGAGAAGGCGCAGGCCGAAGTGCTGGCGCGCCGCGCCAATGGCGTGAAAGACGTGAAGAACTCCATCGTCGTGAAGGGCTGACCCGCCCTTCATCTTTCTGCAACCCACCTGAAGGAGATCCACACATGAACTGGGACCGCATCGAAGGCAACTGGAAGCAGCTCAAGGGCAAGGCCAAGGAGCAATGGGGCAAGCTGACCGACGACGACTTCGACGTCATCGCCGGCCGGCGCGACCAGCTCGCCGGCAAGATCCAGGAGCGCTACGGCGTGGCCAAGGACGAAGCCGAGAAACAGGTGTCGTCATGGGAGCGCAGCGCCAAGGACGACTGGTTCACCGACGGCGGCAACTCGCCTCGCCACTGACCCGTCGATCCCGGGGCGCCACCGCCCCTCCCCGCGTTCCAGGACCGACATCCCCGAGCGCAGCGGCCCGGCCTCCCAGAGGCCGGGCCTTTGTCGTTCCGGGCCGCGCCCCGCGTCAGAGGGCGAGGAAATGCTCGCGGTAATAGGCCAGTTCGTCGATCGATTCGTGGATGTCCGCCAGTGCGGTGTGCGCCTGGGCCTTCTTGAAGCCGTCCAGGATGGCCGGCTTCCAGCGCCGCGCCAGCTCCTTGAGCGTGCTGACGTCGAGGTTGCGGTAGTGGAAGAAGGTCTCGAGCGCGGGCATGTCCTTCGCGAGGAAGCGGCGGTCCTGGCAGATCGAGTTGCCACTCATCGGCGACTTGCCGGCCGGCACGTACGCCTTCAGGAACTCGATCACCTGCCGCTCGGCAGCGGCCTCGTCCACGGTCGAGGCCTTCACGCGGTCGATCAGGCCGCTGCGGCCGTGCGTGCCCTTGTTCCACGCGTCCATCGCGTCGAGAACGGCATCGCTCTGGTGCACCGCGAACACCGGACCCTCGATGCGCACCGTCAGACCCGGGTCGGTGACGACGACCGCGATCTCGATGATGCGGTCGTTGAGCGGATCGAGCCCGGTCATCTCGAGGTCGATCCAGATCAGGTTCTGCTCGCTCTTGGCAAGCGGGGAGGAAGCGATGGCGGTTTCGGTCATGAGGGGATCCTTGCTAGCCGTTAATTGTCGGTCAACACGTACACTGATCCACCATGACGACAAGCATCCTGACCGTGCTTTTCGCGGCTTTCCTGGTCGGCTCCCTGCTGCTGCGGGTCTGGCTCGCCAGCCGCCAGATCCGCCACGTTGCCACCCACCGCCACAGCGTGCCGGCGGCCTTCGAAGCCACCGTGAGCCTGCAAGCCCACCAGCGCGCGGCCGATTACACGCTCGCCAAGCTGCGCCTGGGCCTGCTGACCACCGCCTTCGGCGCCGCGGTGCTGCTGGGCTGGACGCTGCTGGGCGGACTCGATGCGCTGAACGGCTGGCTGCTCGCCGAGGCCCGGCCCGCGCTCGGCGATCTGGGCTACCAGCTCGCACTGCTGGCGGCGTTCGCGCTGATCACCGGACTGATCGACCTGCCCTTCGAAGCCTGGACCACCTTCCGTCTGGAACAACGCCACGGCTTCAACCACACGACGCCCGGGCTGTGGCTGGCCGACCAGGCCAAGGGCGTGCTGGTGGGCGCGCTGCTCGGGCTGCCGATCGCCGCGCTGATCCTCTGGCTCATGGGCACAGCCGGCGCGACCTGGTGGCTGTGGGCCTGGGCCGTGTGGGTGGGCTTCAACCTGCTGGTGCTGGTGCTCTATCCGACCGTCATCGCGCCGATCTTCAACAAGTTCCAACCGCTCGAGGACGGTGCGCTGAAAGCGCGCGTCGAGGGCTGATGGCGCGCTGCGGGTTCGCAGCCAAGGGGCTGTTCGTGATGGACGGCAGCCGCCGCTCGGCCCACGCCAACGCCTACTTCACCGGCTTCGGGGCCGCCAAGCGCGTGGTGTTCTTCGACACGCTGCTGTCCAAGCTGTCGCCGCCCGAGGTGGAGGCGGTGCTGGCGCACGAGCTGGGCCATTTCAAGCACCGCCACGTCACGAAGCGCATCGTCGCGATGTTCGCGCTCAGTCTCGCCGGCTTCGCGCTGCTCGGCTGGCTGTCGCAGCAGGTCTGGTTCTATGCCGGGCTGGGCGTGCGGCCCAGCCTCGATGCACCGAACGACGCGCTCGCGCTGCTGCTGTTCCTGCTGGTCGGCCCGGTGTTCAGCTTCTTCGTCACACCACTGTTCGCCGGCCTCTCGCGCCGTCACGAGTTCGAGGCAGATGCCTACGCCTGCGCACAGACCAGCGCCCGCGATCTCGGCGGCGCGCTGCTCAAGCTCTACGAGGACAACGCCTCGACCCTGACGCCGGACCGGCTCTACGTGCGCTTCTACTACTCGCACCCGCCCGCTTCGGAGCGGTTGGCCGCGATGGGAGCCCTGGCATGACGAAACTGTCCGAACAGCATTGCCTGCCGCAGGCCGACGGCGCCATGACGCCCTACGAGATCGGCAAGCACCTGCAGACGGTGGTCGGCTGGTCACTCGTCGAAGGTTCGATCGAGAAGACCTACAGCTTCGCGAACTACCACGAGACCATCGGCTTCGTGAACGCGGTGGCCTGGATCGCCAACCGCGAGGACCACCACCCCGATCTCGCCGTCAGCTACGACCGCTGCGCGGTGCGCTTCAACACCCACTCGGTGGGCGGCATCTCGCTGAACGACTTCATCTGCGCGGCGAAGCTCGACGCCCTGCTCACATGAAGCGCAAGGGGCGCGCTTGACCCGTCCGGTCGAGCTCGACCTGGGTCTCGTGGTGGCCGGGCACGGCCGCCACTACATCGTCGAGACGCCCGAGGGCCGCCGCCTGATCTGCCATCCGCGCGGCAAGAAGAGCGCGCTGGTCGTCGGTGACCGCGTGCGCTGGCTGCCGGTCGGCGGCGACCAGGACGAGGGCGTGATCGAGCACCTGGAGCCGCGCCGCAACCTGCTGTTCCGCCAGGACGAGTGGAAGACCAAGTCCTTCGCGGCCAACCTCGACCAGCTGCTGATCTGGCTTGCGGTCGACCCGCAATTCAGCGAGTCCCAGCTCACGCGCGCGCTGATCGCCGCCGAGTCGGCCGGCATCGACGCGACCATCGTGCTCAACAAGACCGACCTGCCGGACGCCGAAGCCCAGCGCGCCCGCCTCGCACCCTACCGGGCGATGGGCTATGCGGTGATCGAGCTGTCGCTGAAGCACGCGTTCGACGCCGCGTCCGGTACGCTGAACGAACGGCTCGCCGGGCGAACGACGCTGGTGCTCGGCCCGTCGGGCACCGGCAAGAGCACGCTGATCAATGCGCTGCTGCCGGGCGCCCGGGCCCAGGTCGGCGAGATCTCGCAGGCGCTCAACTCCGGACGGCACACCACGACCACCACCCAGTGGTACTGGCTGGACCGCGCGACGAACAGCGCGCTGATCGATTCGCCCGGCTTCCAGGAGTTCGGCCTGCAGCAGATCGAGGCCGAGCAGCTGCCAGCCTACATGCCCGACCTGCGCGCCCATGCCGGCGGCTGCAGGTTCTACAACTGCACCCACCGCCACGAGCCGGGCTGCGCGGTGATCGCCGCGGTCGAGCGCGGCGAGATCAGCGCCAGCCGCTGGCGCATCTACGGCGACCTGCTGGACGAGCGGGCGCGCACGCGCTGGTGACCCTTCAGACCATCGAGAAGCCCTCGTAGCCCTTCGCGACGATGTCCTCGCAGGTGGCCTTGTAGGCCGGGAAGCCCCCCAGATACAGCAGGATCTGCCGCGGCTTGCCCGGCACGTTGGCGCCCATGTACCAGGAGTCGGCTTGCGTGAAGAGCGTCTGGTTGCCGACATCGGTGACGTGCTGGCACCAGAAGTCCTCGATCGCCTGCGTCGGCTCGATGGCGACACGGCCGGCCTTGCGCACGTCCTCGATGGCCCGCACGATCCATTCGACGTGGTATTCGTTGCCGAGGATCATGTTGAACAGCACCGACGGGCTGCCCGGGCCGGTGGTGACGAACATGTTCGGGAACCGGGCACTCATGATGCCCAGCGCCGTGCGCGGCCCGCCCTTCCACTTGTCGCCCAGCACCTCGCCGCCGCGCCCGCGGATGTCCATGTTGCACAGCGTGCCCGTCAGCGCGTCGAAGCCGGTGGCCGTGATCAGCGCATCGAGTTCGTGGAATCGACCGTCCTGCGTGGTGACGCCACTGGCGGAGAACTTCTGGAACGGTGTGGCGCGAAGGTCGACCAGCGTCACGTTGTCGCGGTTGTAGGTCTCGTAGTAGTCGGTGTCGGCGCACAGGCGCTTGGTGCCGAACGGGTAGCCCTTGGGCACCAGCATCTCGGCCACCTTCGGGTCCTTGACCTTCTGGCGGATCTTGCGGCGTGCGAACTCGGCGAGCGTCTCGTTGGCCCGCGGATCGACCAGCAGGTCGACATACGAGGTGTAGAAGCTCAGGCCGCCCATCGCCCAGCGGGCCTCGTATTCGCGTTCGCGCTCCTCGGGTGTGGCGTCGAGCGCGCGGTTCGGGTTGACCGGGAAGCGCGAGATACCGAGGACGGAGTTCCATTCGCGCTGGCGCAGGTCGGCGTACTCGGCCTTCTGAACGCGACGCTGCTCGTCGTCGAGCGGATGGTTCCAGGCCGGGATGCTGAAGTTCGGTGTGCGCTGGAACACCGTCAGGTGCTTGGCCTGCTTCGCGATGTGCGGGATGGCCTGGATGCCCGACGAGCCGGTGCCGATGATGCCGACGCGCCGACCGCTGAAGTCGACGCCGCCGCGCGGCCACGCCGCGGTGTGATAGCACTGCCCGGCGAAGTCGTCGATGCCCTCGACGTCGACCTGCTTGGGCGTCGACAGGCAGCCGGTCGCCATGATGCAGAACTGGGCCGAGACCGTCTCGCCGCGGTTGGTCGTCACCGTCCAGCGGCTGGCCTTCTCGTCGAAGTGCGCCGACGTGACCCGCGTCTCGAGCTGGATGTCTCGCCGCAGGTCGAAGCGGTCGGCCACGTGGTTGATGTACTTCAGGATGTCGGCCTGGTCGGCATAGCGCGCCGGCCAGTCCCACTCCTGCTGCAGCTGCTCGTCGAAGGAATAGGAGTACTCGATGCTCTCGATGTCGCAGCGCGCGCCGGGATAGCGGTTCCAGTACCAGGTGCCGCCGATGCCGTCGCCGGCTTCATAGACCCGCACCGAGTAGCCCTTCTTGCGCAGCAGGTGCAGTGCATAGAGGCCGGCGAAGCCGGCACCGACCACCACGACATCGAGTGTGGTCGGCGCGCCGCGACCCGCCGAACCCGAGGAGGAGCTTGCCTTGTCCATTGCTGTTGTCCCTTTCCTTGACGGTCACTCGACGGCGCACACGGCGCGTCGATCCTGAACGGATCATCGCGACGCGTGCCGCCGGCCGCCCCCACCCGCAGGCTAGTTTTTGGCCGATGCACGGGCTAGTGGTTTCCCGTAGGCCTCGGCAGAACGGCGGGCCGAAGGGGTTTGCACCGCAGCAAACCTCAGGCTGCGTAGGCAGAATCTCGGCGCCGACATCGACCCCGTCTCTCCTCCGGTTTCCCGCCCTTGAAGATCGCCGTACCGGCCGGCTTCGTGCCGCTGCCGCTGAACCACAAGATCCTGCCTCCGCGCGCGCACCGCCATGCGGTGGAGCGCAGCGCGCTGCTCGCACGGCTGTTCCGCGATGTCGCCGAGCGCGTGGTGGTGTTCCAGGGCCCCGCGGGGCACGGCAAGACCAGCCTGATGCTGCAGGCGCAGGCCGCCAGCGCGAGCGGCGGCGCCCTCACCGGCTGGCTCTCGCTCGACGAGAGCGACAACGACATCCGCCGGCTGCTGGGGCATTTGCAGGCGCTGCTGACCGTGCTGGGCTCGCAGTCGCCCACTCCGCCGAACGAGGACTACGCCGGAAGCGCCGGCACCATCACCCCGCGGTCCGACTGGCTGATCGGCCGGCTGCTCGAACTCGGCCGGCCGGTGGCCCTGTTCCTGGACGACCTGCACGCGATCACCGACCCCGGTGCGCTGCGGCTGCTGCGCGAACTGATCACGAACGCGCCCGACCGCATCCGCTGGTTCCTGGCGAGCCGCGTCGTGCCCGAAGTGGGCCTGCCGCGGCTGGTGGTGGGCGACGAGGCGCTGGTGGTCAGCGCCGAGGACCTGCGCTTCTCGCGCGCGGAGATGCGCCACGTGTTCGACGCCGACCGCGGTCTGAGCGTCAGCGACACCGAGCTCGACGCCATCTTCCGCGGCACCGAAGGCTGGCCCGCTGCGGTGCAGCTGTACCGGCTCGCGCTGGGCTCGGCCTCGGTGCGTCACTCGCTGGCCAGCGGGTGCGGCGGCGCACCGCGCGAGGTGGCCGACTACCTCGCCGAGAACGTGCTCGGCCAGCAGCCGCCGCCGGTGCAGGACTTTCTGCTGCAGACGTCGGTGCTGTCGCGCATGTCGGCCGCGCTGTGCGACGACGTGCTCGGCCGCAGCGACGGGCAGGAGATGCTCGCCTCGCTCGAACGCGACGGGCTGTTCGTGCGGCGGCTGGAATCAGGCGAAGGCTGGTTCACCTACCACGCGATCTTCGCGAACTTCCTCCAGGAGCAACTGGCGCGCACGCAACCCGAGCGCCGGGTCGCGGTGCACCGCCGTGCCGCGGCCTGGTTCGAGTCGCAGGGCCAGCTGGAAGAAGCGCTGCACCACCACCTGAGCGCCGGTGACGATGACCGCGCCTGCGAGGTCTTCGACCACTGGTCCGACGCGCTGGTGCCGGACGGTCACTTCGCCACCGTCGACCGTTGGTCACACCGCCTGCCGGCCGATGCCGCCACGCGGCGCCCGGGCATCGCGGTCAAGCTGTCTTGGGCCTTCACGTTCCTGATCCGGCACGAGCAGCTGGCGCCGCTGCTGCCGGTGTTGCGTGCCAACCTGGCACGACGGCTGATCGAAGGCGACCCGCGGCTGGCGCTGTCGATGGCCGCCGTCCTGCAGGACGATCCGGCCCGCGCGCTGGAGTACGTGGCGCATACCGAGCACCGCGAGCCGACGTCCAACCGCTTCCGCAATTTCGAGCTCGCCGCCGGCCACAACGTGCGCGGCTTCGTCGGCATGATGCGCGGCGAGTTCGGCCCGGCGCTGCACAGCCTGGCGCAGGGCCGCTCGCTCAGCGAGCGCTCGAATGCGACCTTCACGCTGGCCTACTCGCTGGTGCACTCGGGCCTCACGCTGGTGGCGCAGGGGCAGCTGCCCGAAGCCGTGGAGCACCTGCGCGGCGCGATCTCCGACCGGCGCATGGTGCTGGAGGAATCGGTCTCGAAGGCCTGCCTGGCCTGTGCGCTGGTGATGGCGCTCTACGAAGCCGACCAGACCGGCGACGCGCTGGCGCTGTTCGAGCAGTTCCACGACATGATCGTCGAGGCCTCGCTGCATGACTACCTCGTGGTCTGCTATCGGGCGGTCGCCCGCATCCGCGACCAGCGCGGGGAGCTCGCGCTCGCGCTGGAGACTCTGGAAGAGGCCGAACGGCTGAGCTACAACGGCCGCTGGCCGCGCGCCGTGCAATTGATACAGGGCGAGCGGGTGCGCCGCGAACTCGTCGCGGGCCGCGTCGATCGGGCGCAGACGCTCGCCGCCCGCCTGCAACCCGAGAGCCGCAGCGACACCGACGACTGGGTGCGGTTCTCGGAGGAGACCGACGGCCCGCGCATCGGCCGCATCCGGCTCGATCTGCATGCGGGCCGCGCGGCCCAGGCGCTCGACGAGATCGGCGCCTGCCTAGCGGCCGCACAGCGCCAGGGGCGCGTGCACCGACAGATCCGGCTGCAGACGCTGGCGGCGCTGGCGCACCACAGTCTGGGTCAGACGCGGCCGGCGCACCGCTGCCTGCAGTTGGCGCTGGAACTCGCGGCGCCCGGCCGTTACGTGCGCATGTTCCTCGACGAAGGCCCGGCACTGGCGGCACTGCTGCGCGCCCATGCCAACCTGCCGGCCGCAGCCCCCGAGAACGGCGCCGAGGCCCGCGCCCTCCTGGGACGGCTGATCGAGGCCAGCGGCACCGCGCCAGCCCCTGCGGACACCCCCTGGCGCGCCGCGGCGCTGGAACCCCTCACCAAGCGCGAGCACAAGGTGCTCGCGATGCTGGTCGACTACCAGTCGAACGAGGAGATCGCCAGCGCGCTGTGCGTGAGCCGCGACACCGTGAAATTCCACGTCCGCAACATCTACTCGAAGCTGGGTGTGAAAACGCGGCTCGAGGCCATCCGCGTCGTGAAGACATCGGACACCACGGGCCGCTAGCGCCGCTTCACTTGGCCGGGCCGGGATTGGCCTTCAGCCAGACTTCCATCTCCTCGGGCGACACATAGCCGTCCTTGTTCGTGTCGATCTGGGTCCAGTCGCGCCCACCGGTTGGCTGGGCCGCGGACTTGGCCTGGGTCGCTTTGGTTTCCGGTTTGGCGGCCGGCGCGTTCTGCGCCAGCGCGACGGAAGTGCCCAGCATCGGGCCGATGGCGATGATCAGGGTGCGCAGCAGGCTCATGCAGGTCTCCTCTTGAAGGGTTGCAAGAAGCTGTCCGATCGATCGGACAGCGGTTCGGCAGCAAGGCGCCGGACCTCAGCCTGACAAAAAACTGACAGCATGGAAATGGGAAAAATTCCTGTCCTCCCGTGCCGAGCGCACCTGCAGAAAGAAAAAAGGCTGCCTCTCGGCAGCCCTCATTCCGCAAAGCGCCTTGCGGCACTCAGCGACCGTCGCGTGATCCGAAGCGCGAAGCGCCCTCACGGCGCCCGCCGCCGAAACCGCCGCCCGACGGGCGGCCACCACGGCCCTGACCGTGACGCTGGCCCGGCAGCGGCTTGGCCGGACGCGGACGCTGCGGCGTGGGCTCCAGACCGACGATCACGCTGGCCTCGATCGGCTGGCGGGTGAAGGCCTCGATCGCACGGATCTTGCCGCGCTCGCGGTGCTCGGCGATGGTGATTGCGGTACCGCTGCGGCCGGCCCGGCCGGTGCGGCCGATGCGGTGCACGTAGTCTTCAGCCTTCATCGGCAGGCCGAAGTTGATGACGTGGCTGATGCTCGGCACGTCGAGGCCGCGCGCCGCCACGTCGGTGGCGACGAGCACGCGCACATGGCCGTCACGCACGTTCTGCAGACGACGGTTGCGCACCGCCTGCGGCATCGCGCCGTGCAGCGCGACGGCCGAGTGGCCTTGCTGCTGCAGCGCCTCGGCGATGGCTTCGGTGTCGACCTGGGTGCTGGCGAACACCACGGCCTGGTCCACCTCGGCATCGCGCAGCCAGTGCTCCAGCAGCGCCTGCTTGTGGCCCATGTTGTCGGCCCAGTGCAGGGTCTGGGTGATGTCGCTGTGCACGTCGTGTGCGGTCGCCAGTTCCAGGCGGCCGGGCGAGCGCATCAGCTTGCTGGCCAGCGCCATGATCCGCGGCGCGAAGGTGGCCGAGAACATCATGGTCTGGTCGCGCTGGGCGGTGGCGTCGGCGATCGCCGCCAGGTCCTCGGCAAAGCCGAGGTCCAGCATGCGGTCGGCCTCGTCGACCACCAGCACCTGCGTCGCGTCGAGGCGGATCTGACCACGGCTGTGCAGGTCGAGCAGGCGGCCGGGAGTGGCCACGACGAGTTGGGCGCCGCGCAGGTCGAACAGTTGCTTGCCGAACGGCATGCCACCCACCACGGTGGCGATGCGCAGGCCGCGCGCGGCGTCGCGCAGCGGGTGCTGCTTGGCTTCGGCGCGCAGCGCTTCGCCCACGCCGCGCATCAGGTCGATCGCGTCGGCGGACACCTGCTGGGCAAGTTCGCGGGTCGGGCACAGCACCACGGCGCGCGGCGTCGCGACGCGGGTCTGTTCGGCGGCACCGGCATTCAGCAGGCGGTGCAGCACCGGCAGCAGGAAGGCCGCGGTCTTGCCGCTGCCGGTCTGGCTGCTCACCATCCAGTCGCCGCCCTTCAGGGCAGCGGGGATGGCTTGTTCCTGCACGCTGGTGGGCGCAGTGAAGCCGAGCTGGGTCACGGCATGCAGCAGCGGAGCGGCAAGACCAAGGGATTCAAAATTCGAAGCAGTCACGAAGCATCCCCGCCGGGTTGCCGGCGGGTCCGTCATCGCCGCATGCAGAGATGCGGCAGGTTGGTCCAAAACACATCGACCAACAGACGGACTGCACTGGGTGCAATGGCCCCGATGGGAAACGGGTGGGGCCGGACTGGTGACGATGCACTGACCCTCGGGGCCCGCGGCGCGGGTGAGGGAGGCTGCTTTTTGCAGCGCAGCAAGCATTGTCGCACATCCCGCCTGCCCGTGCCGAATTCGGGCGCGCATGTCCCCGGGTGGACAGGCCGCCGGCGGGCAATTCCTACAATCGAATCGCCTCCTCCCACCACTCCCCGCCTGTCCTGCGATGACGACCTTCCCGTTCCTCGAAGCGCTTGGCCACGGCATCACCGCGATCGACACCGGCTTCATGCGGCCTCGCTTCGATGCGGCCTATCTCGTCGTCGAAGGCGGCCATGCCGCCTACGTCGACAGCGGCATCAACGACGCGCTGCCGCGCCTGCTGGCCGCGCTCGACGTGCAGGGCCTGGACCGCGGCGCGGTCGATTACGTGATCGTCACCCATGTGCACCTCGATCATGCCGGCGCCGCCGGCCTGCTGATGCAGCAGTTGCCGAACGCCCGGCTGGTGGTGCATCCGCGCGGCGCGCCGCACATGATCGACCCGAGCGCACTGGTCGCGGGTGCCAGCGCGGTGTATGGAGCCGAGGAAGTGGCCCGTACCTACGGCACGGTGCAGCCGGTGCCGGCCGAGCGCGTGCTCGCCAGCCACGACGGCATGGTGCTCGACCTGGCGGGCCGGCCGCTGCTGCTGATCGAGACGCCCGGCCATGCGCGACACCACCATTGCATCTGGGACGAGCGCAGCCGCGGCTGGTTCACCGGCGACACCTTCGGCCTGTCGTATCCGGAGTTCCGGACCCCAGGCGGTCGTTACGTCCTGCCGACGACGACGCCGGTGCAGTTCGAACCCGGGCCCTTGAAGACCTCGATCGCGCGCATGCTCGAGAAGCGCCCGGACTGCATGTACCTCACCCACTACAGCCGCATCGACGAGGTCGATTCTTTCGCCGAGCAGCTGTTCGAGCAGATCGATGCAATGGTCGCACTGGCGCGACCACTTGCGACGGCCGGCGATCGCGATCAGCAACTGCGCCACGGACTGGCACAGCTCTATCGCCGGAGACTCCGGGCGGCTGGCAGCGTGCTTTCCGATGCGCAGATCGACGAGTTGCTGACGGTGGATGTCGAGCTCAACGCGCAAGGCCTCGGCGTGTGGCTCGATCGCGAAGCGCGCAACGCACAGGCGCCCGCCCCCGGCGCACGCTGAACGCCGGCGGCAGCCCCCACCGTGACGGACCTCACGGAGGCCATGGCGGCAACGCTCCGATATTGCGCTGCATCAAATGGCGGAGGCGACGCACTGCCGATGATCCGGCGCACACATCGATGCGCCAAAGGATCCCATGCGCCTGAACACCCCCGTGACAGCCAGCGAGTACCCCTTCCCCGCCGGCGAAACCCTGGTCTCGACGACCGACCTGAAGGGGCGCATCACCTACTGCAACCCGGCCTTCATCACGGTCAGCGGCTACGCACGGGAAGAACTGCTGGGCCAGCCGCACAACATGATCCGCCACCCCGACATGCCCGAGGAGGCCTTCCGCGACATGTGGGCCACCATCGCCTCCGGCCAACCGTGGTCGGCGCCGGTCAAGAACCGTCGCAAGGACGGTAGCTGCTACTGGGTGATCGCGAACGTCACGCCGCTCATGAGCGGCGACCAGCCGACCGGCTACATGTCGGTGCGGACGGCCCCGGATCGCGCCGATGTCGAGCGTGCCGAGGAACTCTATGCAGTGATGCGTACCGAGAAGGCCGCCGGACAACTGGTCCACCGTTTCGACGCCGGCCGCCTGCGGGTCGACACCTGGCTGGGCCGCCTCTCGAATGTGCTGCGCCTGCCGGTTCAGGTGAAGCTCGGTGTCGTCGCCGCGCTGCTGGGATCGGCCGGCTTCGTGACGGGTGCGGCCGTCACCGGCGGTAGCCTGCTGCAGTGGCCTGCGCTGGGCCCGGCGCTGACGGCCATCGCCACGCTGCTGCTCTGCTCGGTGGCCGCCGCCGCCTACTTGAACCGGATGACGATCGCTCCGCTCGCGCAGCTGGTGCAGTTCGCCAATCGCATGGCCGCCGGCGACCTGACGCAGAAGATCGATATCGACCGCCACGACCTCGTCGGCCAGCTCACGAAAGGACTGAACCAGTTGAACGTGAACCTGCAGTCCATCGTGCGCGACGCGCGCAACGAGATCGAGCAGATGCGCGTCGTCACCGGCGAGATCGCCTCGGGCAACCAGGATCTCTCGGGACGGACCGAGTCGCAGGCGAGCAGCCTGCAGGAGACCGCCGCCTCGATGGAACAGATCACCGGCACCGTGCGCCAGAGCGCCGATTCCGCCGAGCAGGCCACGCGCCTGGCCACCCAGGCCACGGCGGTGACCCAGCGCAGCAGCGACGCGGTGCAGGACGTCACCCGCACGATGGGCGAGATCAGCGCATCGTCGCAGCGCATCGGCGAGATCATCCAGGTGATCGACGGGATCGCATTCCAGACCAACATCCTCGCGCTCAACGCCGCGGTCGAGGCCGCCCGGGCCGGTGAACAGGGACGCGGCTTCTCGGTCGTGGCCTCCGAGGTGCGGGCGCTCGCGCAGCGCACTTCGTCGGCGGCGAAGGAGGTCAAGCAACTGATCGAGGACTCGGCCGCCAAGGTCGACACCGGCAGCCGCCTCACCGACGCGGCCCGGTCGACGATGGACGACGCCTTGCGCACGGTGCAGCAGGTCGGCCAACTGATCAGCGAGATCAGCCACGGCGCGCGCGAGCAGCTGACCGGCATCTCGCAGATCAACGAAGCGGTCACGCAGCTCGACACGATCACGCAGCAGAACGCCGCGCTGGTCGAGCAGATGGCGGCATCGGCGGTGTCGCTGTCGCAGCAGTCGGGCACGCTGGCGGAAACGGTGAAGGTGTTCCGCCTCGATGGCAGCGCATCGGCCACGCCCGACGCGGTGGCGTTGCGCCGCTCGATGAAGCAAGTCACCCACGCTGCCTGATCCGCGCACAGTCGTTGCGCTGTGCCGCAGCGCCGGCCGGCACTAAACTGCCTTCGCGGAGAGCCCGCCCTTTGCGCGGGCTCTCGGCATTCGGGAGCCGGAATGAACACCGTGAACTTCGCGCTTTCGGGCCGTGTGACCGTGGTCACCGGCGCCGCTCAAGGCATCGGCGCGGCCTGTGCGGAGCGCTTCGCGCGCGAGGGCGCACCGGTCGCGCTATGGGACGTGGACGACGAGCGCGGCCAGACGATGGCCGCGCGCCTGGCCGCCGCCGGCGTGCAGGCGATCTACCGGCACTGCGACGTGTCGCGCGCCGATCAGGTACAGGCCGCGCACGCCGCCACGCTGGCGGCCTTCGGCCGGATCGACGTGCTGGTCAACAACGCCGGCATCTTCAGGGCGGCCGACTTCCTCGACGTCACCGAGGCCGACTGGGACGCGGTGATCGGCGTCAACCTCAAGGGCGCGTTCCTCGTCGGCCAGGCCTGCGCCCGCACGATGGCGTCCCAGGGTCGCGGCGTCATCGTCAACATGAGCTCGGTCAACGGCCTGATGGCCATCCCCACGATCGCCAGCTACAACGCCAGCAAGGGCGGCATCAACCAGCTCACCCGCGCGATGGCCCTGGCGCTGGCCGACCACGGCGTGCGCGTGAATGCGGTGGCACCCGGCACGATCGCCACCGAGCTGGCCACGCAGGCCGTGCTGACCAGCGACGAGGCCCGCCAGCGCATCCTCGGTCGCACGCCCTTGAAGCGGCTGGGCGAGCCGGCCGAGATCGCCGACGTGGTGGCCTTCCTGGCCAGCGACGCGGCCAGCTACCTGACCGGCCAGATCGTCTACGCCGATGGCGGCCGGCTTGCGCTGAACTACACGGTTCAGGCCTGAGCCGCGGCGGCGGCGCGGGTCGCCGGACCGGGCTCGCGAATCGGCAGGTGCACCAGCGCTGCTCCGACCGCCAGCAGGATGTCGACGATCCAGATGGCATCGTAGGCACCGGTCCACTCGAAGGCCTTGCCGCCGAAATAGGCCCCGAGGAAGCCGCCGAGCTGGTGCGCCAGCATGACGATGCCGAACAGCGTGGCCATGTGAGCCGGCCCGAAGAACTTCGCCACCAGGCCCGCGGTGGGCGGCACGGTGGCCAGGAAGGTGAGGCCGATCGCGGCCGAGAACACCAGCATCACCGCCTCGGTCTTCGGTGCGATCAGGAACAGCAGCACGATCACCGCGCGGGACGCATAGAGCATGGCCAGCATCGATTTCATGCGCCAGCGCCCGCCACCGTGGCTCAGTGCCCAGCCCATCGCGACGCTGCCGACGATGTTGAACAGACCCACCACCGCCAGCGCCCACGCCCCGATCGACGGCGGCAGCTGGCAGGCGGCCACCACGCCTGGCAGGTGGGTCGCGATGAAGGCGACGTGGAAACCGCAGATGAAGAAGCCCGCGCTCAGCAGCCGGTAGCTCGGGTCGGCCAGCGCGCGCCTGACGGCCACTCGGGTGCCTTCGACCGGCACGCTGCCGGCCGCGGCGAGCTGACGGGCATTGCCGCGCAGCACCCAGGCCGCCGGCAGCGCCAGCAGCACCGCCAGCGCCAGACCCTGCATCGCCACGGCCCAGCCGGCGACGGCGGTGAGCCCCTGG
>NZ_AZSN01000048.1:0-26546 GCF_000576225.1 Methylibium sp. T29-B
GCGCGCACATGCGAAGGAGGCTTTCGCCAATAGTCATCCGGGCAAGCGCAATCCCTACGGCGCACTGCCGCAGATGCGGTTGCTGACCTACCAGATGCCTGACGAGCTGCTGGCGGTGGCCAGTGGTGGCGAGTTCGATGAGTTCGACCTAAACGCGTTCTTCGAGGCGACCGGTGCGGACGCCGCCGCCGAGTTCAAGCACAAGAGCGACGTCCAGAAGTGGCTCGACATCATCCGGGGCGGTCATCTCGCGCATGCAGCTGAGCTGCTGAAGGTGGGCACCAGGCCACCGTTCCCCTACTCGGATGCCCGGCTGTTGCCGTATCTCCAGCACTCGTTCTGGTACCTCCCAAGTGTGGCGGCCTGCCACGCGATGGCAAACCTGCTGGCGGAGAAGCACAACGTCTTCTGGCACGATTACGACGTGGTTGTGGCCGCGGGTGCCTCCGCAGGGATAGGCCTCGATGCACTGCCACCTGTGCGAGAGGCCATCGGTGGCGGGTTCGACACGAAGACGATCACGCTTTCGTGCGGCAAGCTCACCACGGGCGTGACGGTGCCGCAGTGGTCTTCGATCCTCATGCTTCGCAACTTGAAGTCGCCGGAGAGCTACTTCCAGGCGGCCTTCCGGGTGCAGTCGCCTTGGTCCATCAAGAACCCCAACGGTGACAACCCCAACGAGGAGGAAGTCCTCAAGCCGGTGTGCTTCGTGTTCGACTTCGCACCGACGCGTGCACTGCGCCAGGTCTCCGAGTACGGCATCGGCTTGTCGCCGAACGAGAGCAACCCAGAGAACGCAGTCGCGGACCTCGTGTCGTTCCTGCCGGTGCTGGCCTATGACGGCGCCAACATGACGCAGATTGACGCCGGCGGCATTCTGGACATCGCCATGGCTGGTACCTCGGCGACCCTGCTGGCGCGCAAGTGGGAGAGCGCGCTGCTGGTGAACGTGGACAACAACACGTTGCGCCGGATCCTCGACGATCCCGATGCCATGAAGGCGGTGGAGAGCATCGAGGGCTGGCGGTCACTCGGCGACAACATCATCGAGACCATCATCAACAAGAGCGAGAAGGTCAAGGAGCTCAAGAACAAGGCCAAGGAGGGCGGGCTGACCACCAAGGAGAAGCGCGAGCTCTCGGCCGAGGAGAAAGAGTACAAGTCCAAGCGGAAACTGGTGCAGGAAAAGCTGATCAAGTTCGCCACGCGGATTCCGGCCTTCATGTACTTGACCGACTTCCGTGAGAACACGCTCCAGGACGTGATCACCAAGCTTGAGCCTGACCTGTTCCGCACGGTCACCGGCCTGACGGTGAAGGACTTCCACCTGCTGGTCCGCCTCAAGGTGTTCAACACCGAGCACATGAATCAGGCGGTGTTCGCGTTCCGTCGGTATGAGGACGCCTCACTTCGTTACACAGGCATTGAGAGCCACAGCGGCTAATGCACTACGGCCTCTACGACACGGTCGTTGCAAAGGAGTTGTAGTCGTGCGCTTCGAGCCTTAGAGTTGCGGCGGCGCATCCGAGTGTCGCTGTGAATTGATCTCATCATGCAGCACGTGGTCAAGTACGTCGAACCGCAGAACGTGGTGAGCATCGAGCCCGTGTTCGATACCGAGCAGCCGATCGGCGCGACTCTTCGATGAACGTAGTTGAGCGCTATGAGCTGGCACTTTGCGTCAAGGCTGTGAATGCTAAAGGTGGATTCGGAACGTGGTGCATGGACGTGACGTTCCAGCCGACGGAGATTCACGACGTAATTAGGCGGCACGGTGCCGAGAACTTAGTCACTGCGGCTAAAGGATCCTGAGCTTTGATCGTCGGAACCTCCTACCCGTCAGACGACAACGACCAGCTGAAGGACGCGCAGCGCGAGCTGTATTGGCAGCTGGTGCCGCGGCTCTTCGCCGCAGCTCGCGCGGAGTTGCTCCGCGCTGAAGAGATCCTAGAAGCGCAGGTAGTGATCGCAGAAGAAGCACGTGCCATCGAGAGTGTCGACCACCGCGTGCTGCAGGACGCGCACGACATCATGGCCGCCGCCTTTCGCCATGGGCACGACGATGGCGGCCAGCTTCGACTCTTGGAGACCGAGGCCGACCGCGGCGAGCGCTATCGAGCAGCATGGCTGGAATGGTTCGAGACTGAGTTGGGAGCACTGGCCAAGTTGCCACGCTTCGTTCGATCAACCGTGCAGGCAGTGGTACTGGCGAACACCGAGCTCGGATATGCGGCTGAGCGCGATTTAGGCGAGTTACTCGTGTCTCGATACGAACTTCGACACTGGGGTTTTGCGGACGGCTACGCCAAACGCTACCGCCAGCGAAGGGAGGCATAAGGTCATCGCCGCGCTGAGTGGAAGCCTGCCGCATGCATAGCGATCTGCCTGACACACCGCTCGACATCGTTGGTGATGTCCATGGTGAACTCGACGCGCTGAAGGCGCTGCTCGCCGTAGCCGGCTATGACGCTGCGGGGCGTCACCCAAAGGGTCGCACTCTCGTCTTCATCGGTGACATGGTCGACCGAGGACCGAACAGTCCCGGTGTGGTGAGTCTCGTGCGAGAGCTGGTCGAGGCTGGCCGCGCGTTGGCGATTCTCGGCAACCACGAGCTGAACCTGCTGCGCGGCGAGCGCAAGCATGGCAACGATTGGTTCTGGAATGAGCGGCGCGAGCGTGACGCCCGGTTCGCGCCATGCGCGCTGTTGAGCTCCGAGGCCGAGCGGCGGGACATGCTTGGCTTCTTTGCCGCCCTTCCGCTCGTGTTGTCACGCCCCGACCTGCGGGTGACTCACGCCGCCTGGCACACATCTTCCGTCGAGAGTCTGTCCTCGCTCAGCTCCGGCCACCATGCAGGGGAATACTTTCAGTGGTTCGATGCGGAGGCCGAGGCGCAGCTTCAAACGGATGGATGGCTACTCCGCGCCGAGCAGGAGCGAGCCCGCTGGAACATCCACGACGCCGAGCTCGAGCTGCCGATGCTCGACGCCGTCGCACATTGCGACGAGCGCCGTCAGATGGCGAACCCACTCCGCGTCGTCACCTCGGGCATCGAGCGCAAAGCGATCCATCCCTTCTTCACCAGCGGCCAGTGGCGCTTCGCCGAGCGCGTGCGCTGGTGGGACGAGTACGTCGAGGATATTCCCGTGGTGGTGGGTCACTACTGGCGGCAGTACGTGCCGCTGGATCGAGCACATCTCGGCAAGGGCGACCCGGACCTGTTCGACGGCGTTCACCCCTTGTCGTGGTTGGGACCACGAGGCAGGGTGTTCTGCGTCGACTACTCCGCCGGAGGACGCTACCAAGAGCGCCTCACCGGCCAGACCGGGGCGCGCACTCGTCTGGCTCTCCTGCAGTGGCCCGAACAGGTGCTGGTGACCGAAACCGGCGAACGCGTGGGAACCACCAATTTCGGCGTATAGAGCGCACGACCGGGCGCACTTCCGGCTCGGGACAAGATGTAACCGTCACCTACATCGCTCGTGGGCGGCGATTGACGCTTCCCAGGAGACCGTAGGCCAGTCGCACCAACTAACGACCGCCAGTCGCAGAACTGTGGCGCGAGTCGCAGTTAATTTGGCGCCCTACGGCATCCATGATCGTCAAACGTCGATGTTCGCCGCCCTCAACGCATTCGTCTCGATGAAGTCGCGCCGCGGTTCCACCTCGTCGCCCATCAGCATGGTGAAAACGCGGTCGGCCTCGATGGCGTCGTCGATCTGTACGCGCAGCAGGCGGCGCACCGTGGGGTCCATGGTGGTTTCCCAGAGCTGCTCGGGGTTCATCTCGCCCAGGCCCTTGTAGCGCTGCCGGCCCACGCTGTTCTCGGCCTGCTGCATCAGCCAGGCCATGGCCTCGCGGAAGTCGGCCACCTTGGCGTCCTTCTGCTTCTCGCCCTCGCCCTTCTTCACCACGGCCTCGGTGGACACCAGGCCCTTGAAGGCGAGGCCGGCGGTGCTGAGGGCCTCGTAGTCGGCGCCGTGCACGAAGTCGGCGGTGATCACGCTGCTCTTGGTGTTGCCGTGGTGGCGGCGGCTGATGCGGAGCAGGTGCTTGTCGAGCCGGGCGTCGAATTCGGCGCTCACGTCGGCATCGTGCAGCGCGGCCTTCAGCGCGGCGGCGGAGGTTTCGGCATCGGCCAGGGTGTCGAGGTTGAGCACCAGGCCGTCGGCGATGGCGCGCAGCGCCTCCACGTCCATCCAGTTGGCCAGGCGGGCGGTCACGTTGTTGGCCAGCACGTACTGGCGCGCCAGCGATTCCAGCGCGTCGCCCAGCAGCACGGTGCCGCCCACGCCGGTTTCCAGCCGCGCGTCGCGCAGCGCCACGCGCAGCAGGTAGGCGTCGAGCTCGTGGCCGTCTTTCAGGTACTGCTCTTCCTTGCCGAGCTTCACCTTGTAGAGCGGCGGCTGGGCGATGTAGATGTGGCCGCGCTCCACCAGCTCGGGCATCTGGCGGTAGAAGAAGGTGAGCAGCAGCGTGCGGATGTGGGCGCCGTCCACGTCGGCATCGGTCATGATGATGATGCGGTGGTAGCGCAGCTTGTCGGGGTTGTACTCGTCCTTGCCGATGCTGGTGCCCAGCGCGGTGATGAGCGTGAGGATCTCGTTGCTGGTGAGCAGCTTCTCGAAGCGGGCGCGCTCCACGTTCAGGATCTTGCCGCGCAGCGGCAGGATCGCCTGGAACTTGCGGTCGCGGCCCTGCTTGGCGGAGCCGCCGGCGGAGTCGCCCTCCACGATGTAGATCTCGCAGAGCGCGGGGTCCTTCTCCTGGCAGTCGGCCAGCTTGCCGGGCAGGCCCATGCCATCGAGCACGCCCTTGCGGCGCGTCATCTCGCGGGCCTTGCGGGCGGCCTCGCGGGCGCGCGCGGCCTCCACGATCTTGCCGCAGATGATCTTGGCGTCGATCGGGTTCTCGAGCAGGTAGTCGGTGAGCAGCTTGCCGACGATCTCTTCCACCGGGCCGCGCACTTCGCTGGACACCAGCTTGTCCTTGGTCTGGCTGCTGAACTTGGGCTCGGGCACCTTCACGCTCACCACGCAGGCCAGCCCTTCGCGCATGTCGTCGCCGGCGATCTCGACCTTGGCCTTCTTGGCGAGTTCGTTGTCCTCGATGTACTTGTTGATCACGCGCGTCATGGCCGCGCGCAGGCCGGTGAGGTGGGTGCCGCCGTCGCGCTGCGGGATGTTGTTGGTGAAGCACAGCACCTGTTCGCTGTAGCCGTCGTTCCACTGCATCGCCACTTCGACACCGATGTTGGTGTTGAACTCGCTCATCTTGTCGCCCAGCGCGTGGAAGATGTTGCCGTGCAGCACCTTCTTGCCGGTGTTGATGAACTCCACGAAGCCCTTCACACCGCCGGCGTAGGCGAAGTTGTCTTCCTTGGCGTTGCGCTCGTCGACCAGGCGGATCTTCACGCCGTTGTTCAGGAAGCTCAGTTCGCGCAGGCGCTTGGCGAGCACGTCGTAGTGGAAGTCGATGTTGGTGAAGATCTCTTCGTCGGGCAGGAAGTGCACCTCGGTGCCACGCTTCTCGGTGTCGCCCACGATGGCCATCGGCGAGACCTCGAAGCCGTTGCGCATCTCCAGCACACGGTCCTGCGGAAAGCCGCGCCGGAACTCCATGAGGTGCACCTTGCCTTCGCGGCGTACGGTGAGGCGCAACCACTTCGAGAGCGCGTTGACGCAACTCACACCCACGCCGTGCAGCCCGCCCGAGACCTTGTAGCTGTTCTGGTTGAACTTGCCGCCGGCGTGCAGCTCGGTCAGCGCGATCTCCGCGGCACTGCGCTTGGGCTCGTGCTTGTCGTCCATCTTCACGCCGGTGGGGATGCCGCGGCCGTTGTCGGTGACGCTGATGGAGTTGTCGGAGTGGATGGTCACCACGATGTCGTCGCAGTGGCCGGCCAGGGCTTCGTCGATGGAGTTGTCGACCACCTCGAACACGAGGTGGTGCAGGCCGGTGCCGTCGGACGTGTCGCCGATGTACATGCCGGGCCGCTTGCGAACCGCCTCCAGGCCTTCCAGGATCTGGATGGAGCCCTCTCCATAGGCCACCGACGCGTCCGAACCCACGGAGATGGCATGGCCTTCCGCCGACGGCACGGGTTGCTGCGTGACGCCGCTCTGGGCGTCGTGTTGCGGGGTCTTGGGGTCGCTCATGGGGCTCTTTTCCATCACGGGGCCGGTGGACCGGCCCCTTCAAAAACGCTGCAGCGGGCTCGCGGCCCGCTGTGCTGGTGTCGGCTGGGTTGCGGGCTAGATCCGCATCGGCATCACCACGTACTTGAACCCGCCTTGCTCGGGCACGGTGACGAGAGCCGAGCTGTTGGAATCCTGCAGCGACAAGGTGACCATCTCCTGGCCCATGTTGGCCAGCACGTCCATCAGGTAGGTGACGTTGAAGCCGATCTCGATGGCGTCGCCGCCGTAGTCGATCTCGAGCTCTTCCTTAGCCTCTTCCTGCTCGGCGTTGCTGGAGGCGATGCGCAGCGTGCCGGGGTCGAAGTTCAGGCGCACGCCCTTGAACTTCTCGCTGGTCAGGATGGCGGCGCGCTGCAGGCTGGCCAGCAGCGGCGCACGGCCCAGCGTCACGTGGTTCTTGTGGTTCTTGGGGATCACGCGGTTGTAGTCGGGGAACTTGCCCTCGACCAGCTTGGTCACGAACTCCATGCCCGAGAACGCGAACTTGGCCTGGTTGCCGGCGAAGCGCATCTCGATGGCGGTGTCTTCGTCCTTCAGCAGGCGCTGCAGCTCCAGCACGGTCTTGCGCGGCAGGATGACTTCCTGCTTGGGCATCTCCACATCGAGCGTGGCCTGGGCCAGCGCCAGGCGGTGGCCGTCGGTGGCCACCAGCGTGAGGCTCTTGCCCTCGGCGACGAACAGGATGCCGTTGAGGTAGTAGCGGATGTCGTGCACTGCCATCGCGAAGTGCACCTGGGCGATCAGCGCCTTCAGGCTCTTCTGCGGCACGCTGAAGGCCGGGCCGAAATCAGCTGCCTCCTGCACCAGCGGGAAGTCTTCCGCCGGCAGCGTCTGCAGCGTGAAGCGACTCTTGCCGCCGGTGAGCGTGAGCTTGTTCTGCGCGCTGCTGAGCGTCACGTTCTGGTCGGCCGGCAGGGTGCGCAGGATGTCGATCAGCTTGCGCGCTCCGACCGTGGTGCTGAAGTTGCCGGCGTCGCCGTCGAACTCGGCCTGGGTGCGGACCTGGATCTCGAGATCGCTGGTGGTGAATTCGATCGCGTTGCCGGTCTTGCGCATCAGCACGTTGGCCAGCACCGGCAAGGTATGACGCCGTTCGACGATGCCGGCGACGGCTTGCAGTGCACCCAGAAATTTTTCCTGCGGGCTCTTCAAGACAATCATTTAAACCTCTTCAGGTAGTCGTTTTAGTAGGGGCCGGCACTTCGTGTGGACAAGGCCATTTTCGCTTGTTCCGGCAATCACTTAGCTGGGCTTCAACCCTGTGGGTCGTGGCTCGGTTTGCGCGGGAGCCGACCACAACAACTCTGGTGGCCTGGCTCGGGCTGTGGATGACCCTCTGCTTGTTCCGGAGTTGTCCCCAGCTTTGTCACTTGACGGCCTCGGCATGCGCATGCTTCAGCCTTGAGGGTCTGTTCCAGCACGTGGAGCTGCTGGTTCAGTTCGGTGTTCTTGCCGCGCTCGCCGCCGATCTTGCGCACCGCATGCAGCACGGTGGTGTGGTCACGACCACCGAACAGCTCGCCGATCTCGGGCAGGCTCTTCTGCGTCAGTTCCTTGGCGAGGTACATGGCGATCTGGCGTGGCCGCGCGATGCTGGCGGGGCGCTTCTTGGAATACATGTCGGCGACCTTGATCTTGTAGAAGTCGGCCACCGTCTTCTGGATGTTCTCCACGCCGACCTGGCGGTTCTGGATCGACAGCAGGTCCTTCAGTGCCTCGCGGGCCAGCGCGATGTTGATGTCCTTCTGGCTGAAGCGTGCATAGGCCAGCACCTTGCGCAGCGCGCCCTCGAGCTCGCGCACGTTGGCGCGCACGTTCTTGGCCACGAAGAAGGCCACGTCCTCGGGCATCGGCGTGCCTTCGACGTCGGACTTCTTCATCAGGATCGCGACGCGCATTTCCAGCTCGGGCGGCTCGATCGCCACCGTAAGTCCGGCATCGAAGCGCGAGGTGAGGCGCTCGTCGATGTCGGCCAGCCCCTTGGGGTAGGTGTCGCTGGTCATGATGATGTGCGCGCGCTTGGCCAGCAGCGCCTCGAAGGCGTTGAAGAACTCCTCCTGGGTGCGCTCCTTGCCGGCGAAGAACTGCACGTCGTCGATCAGCAGCAGGTCGAGCGAGTGGTACTTGGCCTTGAGCTCGTCGAAGGTCTTGCGCTGGTAGTTCTTCACCACGTCGGTGATGAACTGCTCGGCGTGCAGGTAGAGGATGCGCGCGTCGGGCTTGTCGCGCAGCAGCGCGTTGCCCACGGCGTGGATCAGGTGGGTCTTGCCAAGGCCCACGCCGCCGTAGATGAACAGCGGGTTGTACATGACCCCCGGCGCGCCGGCCACGTGCAGCGCGGCGGTGCGCGCCATCTGGTTGGCGCGACCCGGCACCAGGGTGTCGAAGGTCAGGGCGGTGTTGAGCCGGTGCGTCGGCGTCGGCGCGCTGGCCTGTGTGTAGGCCCCTGCGTTCGACGACGAGGGGGCACCGAGCCACTGGCCGGCGGCCTGCGGATGGCCGTTGCTGCGCGGCGCATCCGATGAAGGCCGCGGCGGCGCCTCGCGTGCGGCGAGCTGCAGGTCCAGACGCACCGGCTTGCCCGCCAGGTCGCTCAACACCGATTCGATGCGCGCGGCGTACTGATTGCGGATCCAGTCGAGCTTGAAGCGGTTGGGAACCCGCAGCGTGGCCACGGCCGTATCGCCGCGATCGACGAGTTCGGCCGCGGGGAGAGGACGGATCCAGGTGTTGAACTGCTGCTCGGGCAGTTCGGTCGCCAGGCGTTCGCAGCCTTGAGACCAGACGTCGGCGCTCATCGTTCTTGTGGACAATTCTTTCTTCAGCCGAACGATTCTAGCGGTCGAAGCGCGGCTGGGAAGAGGTTATCCACAGTCGTTTTGCGTCTGACGAACCGGCCGTGGAGGCAGGGTTCTCGGTGCAAGTCGTTGACCGAAAAGGGTATTTTTGATGTAATCCTGGGTTCCCCGCATCGGGTACGCGGCTGGGTCGGGCAATGCGCTCGAGCCGCTGCAGGCTCACTGCAGCATTGCCGGGACCCGGGCCTTTAGCGAGACCGGCTTCCCGGCACGCCGACGTTCCCCATGCCCCCGCATTGCCCGTCCAGGGGCCAGAGGCTCACATGAAACGCACCTACCAACCTTCGAAGACCCGTCGCGCCCGCACCCATGGTTTCCTCGTGCGCATGAAGACGCGCGGCGGCCGCCGGGTGCTGAATGCCCGCCGCGCCAAGGGCCGCAAGCGCCTGGGCCTCTGATCCAGCCGCTTCCGCTCGCGACGCGTGAGCCGCACCACCGCCCCCGCGGGGTTGCGCGCTGCCGATTTCGAGCGGGTGCTCGCCCAGCGGCCCTGTGCCCGGACCGAACACTTCGTGCTGCACCACCTGTCCACCGCGAAAGAGGGTGCCGCCGGGGAGTTGTCAACACCGGCGACCGGTGCGTCCGACGGACTTGTGGATGAACCGCTGCGTTTCGGCCTGGTGATCCCCAAGCGCCATGCGCGCCGCGCCGTGACGCGCAGCCTGATCAAACGTCAAGGGCGCAACGCCTTCCAGCGCGGGGCGGGCGGCTTGCGCGCGGGCGACTGGGTTTTGCGCCTGCGCAGCCCATTTCCGGTGGCTCAGTTCCCCAGCGCTGCCTCGCACGCGCTCCGCACCGCGGTGCACGGCGAGTTGGCCACGCTGTTCCTCGCGGCCGCATCCGGGGCACGGGCGATGAGCGCGGCGCCGGGGGCGGCGGCCTGGCTGGCTGGCCTGCCGCAGCGGCTGCTGATCGGGGTGGTGCAGGGCTATCGCCTGTTCTTCAGCGCCTGGCTCGGCAGCGGCTGCCGCTTCACACCGAGCTGTTCCGTCTATTCGATCGAGGCGCTGGAACGCCACGGCGCACTGAGCGGCAGCTACCTGACCACGCGACGCCTGCTGCGCTGCCATCCCGGCTGTGCCGGGGGCCACGACCCGGTTCCCGATCGGCCGCCCGGCTGGCTCACCGGTCGCCGTGTCGCTGAATCGTCCTCTTCTTCCTCTTCCAGCGAGGTGGCCGCGCCGGCACCCCGCGCTCCCTGCGAGATCTCGTCATGACCGATATGCGCCGCACCCTGCTGTGGGTGGTGTTCACGATGTCGCTCGTCCTGTTGTGGGACGCGTGGAACAAGCACACCGGCCAGCCCTCGATGTTCGCGCCGGCGCCGCGGCCGGTCGCGGCCGCCAGTGCGCCCGGCGTCACGCCGCCAGCCTCGTCGTGCTGCCGTCCGCCACGGCGGTGGCGCCGGCAGCCGGCAGCGGCGCACCACCGGCCCTGGTGGCGCCGCCCGCCACGGCGCCGACCGTGACCGTGAGCACCGACGTTCTGAAGCTCACGCTCGATGCGCGCGGCGGCGACGTGGTGCATGCCGAGCTGCTGACCCAGGTGGACCAGAACGACCGCACTCGCAACGTGGTGTTGTTCGACCGCTCGAAGGAGCGCGTCTACCTTGCGCAGACCGGCCTGGTGGGCGCTCCCGATCTGCCCAACCACCTGACGGCCTACACGCTGGTGCCCGGCGAGACCAGCCTGGCCGCGGGCAAGGACGCGCTGGAGGTGGTGTTCGAGTCACCCGAGCAGGGCGGCGTGAAGCTGAGGAAGACGCTGACCCTGCAGCGCGGCAACTACGCGGTGCAGGTGCGCCACGACGTGGTGAACACCGGCACCGCCGCGCTCTCGCCGCAGCTCTATGTGCAGCTGGTGCGCGACGGCAACGCGCCCCCGGGGAGTCGAGCTTCTACAGCACCTTCACCGGCCCGGTGGTCTACACCGACGCCAGCAAGTTCCACAAGGTCGACTTCAAGTCGATCGAGAAGGGCAACACCGAGCACGACAAGACCGCCGACAACGGCTGGGTCGCGATGGTGCAGCACTATTTCTTCTCGGCCTGGCTGCACAACGACAAGGCGCCGCGTGAGTTCTACACGCGCAAGATCGATGTCAACCTGTACGCGGTGGGCCAGCTGTTCCCGCTGGGAGAGATCGCCCCGGGCGCAAGCAAGCAGTTCGACAGCGTGCTGTTCGTGGGCCCGCAGGAAGAAAAGAAGCTCGAGACCCTGGCCCCCGGCCTGGAGCTGGTGAAGGACTACGGCTGGTTCACGATCATCGCGAAGCCGCTGTTCTGGCTGCTCGACCAGCTGCACAAGCTGATCGGCAACTGGGGCTGGGCGATCGTGGCGCTGGTGGTGCTGCTGAAGGCGGCGTTCTACTGGCTCAACGCCAAGGCCTATGCGTCGATGGCGAAGATGAAAGCCATCAACCCGAAGATCATGGAGATGCGCGAGCGGCTGAAGGACAAGCCGCAGCAGATGCAGCAGGAGATGATGCGCATCTACAAGGAGGAGAAGGTCAACCCGCTCGGCGGCTGCCTTCCGATCCTGGTGCAGATGCCGGTGTTCATTGCGCTGTACTGGGTGCTGCTGTCGAGCGTGGAGATGCGCAACGCACCCTGGCTGGGCTGGATCACCGACCTGTCGGTGCGCGACCCGCTGTTCATCCTGCCGATCGTGATGACCGGCACCACGCTGCTGCAGACCTGGCTGAACCCGACGCCGCCGGATCCGATGCAGGCCAAGATGATGTGGATCATGCCGCTGGTGTTCTCGGTGATGTTCTTCTTCTTCCCGGCCGGCCTGGTGCTGTACTGGATCACCAACAACCTGCTGTCGATCGCGCAGCAGTGGGTGATCAACCGGCGGCTGGGCGTGAACTGATCTAAGTCGTCGTTGGCCCGCCCGGGCCACCCCGCCACGACGCCCCGCTTGCGGGGCGTCCTGCATTCGGGGCCGACAATCGCGCTCATGCTGCTGCCCCGCCACCACGATCCCATCGTCGCGATCGCGACGGCACCTGGGCGCGGCGCCGTGGGCATCGTGCGCGTGTCGGGGCGCGGACTCGGCGCGCTGATCGAGGCCGTGTGCGGACGCGCGCTGCAGCCGCGCCATGCCCACTACGGCCCCTTCCTCGACGCGCAGGGCGAGGCCATCGACCAGGGCCTGGCGCTGCACTTTCCGGCGCCGCACAGCTACACCGGCGAGGAGGTGCTGGAGCTGCAGGCGCACGGCGGCCCGGTGCTGCTGCAGCTGCTGCTGGCGCGCTGCCTCGAGGCCGCCGCGCAGCCCGATGCGCGCAGTGGCCTGCCGCGCCTGCGCGGCCTGCGTGTGGCCGAGCCCGGCGAGTTCACCGAGCGCGCCTTCTTGAACGACAAGCTCGACCTGGCCCAGGCCGAGGCGGTGGCCGACCTGATCGACGCCAGCACCGAGGCCGCGGCCCGCTCGGCTGGCCGGGCGCTGGCCGGCGCGTTCTCGCAGCAGGTCGACACGCTGCGCGACAGGCTGATCGAGCTGCGCATGCTGGTCGAGGCCACGCTCGATTTCCCCGAGGAGGAGATCGACTTCCTGGAGAAGGCCGACGCGCGCGGCCGGCTCGCCCGCATCGCCGAGGCACTGGACGCGGTGCTGGCGCGGGCGAAGCAGGGTGCGCTGCTGCGCGAGGGCCTGCGCGTGGTGCTGGCTGGGCAGCCCAACGTCGGCAAGAGTTCGCTGCTGAACGCGCTGGCCGGCGCCGAACTGGCGATCGTGACGCCGATCGCCGGCACCACGCGCGACAAGGTCGCCGAGACCATCCAGATCGAGGGCGTGCCCTTGCACGTGGTCGACACCGCGGGCCTGCGTGCCGAGGACGATGCGCGCGATGAGGTCGAGCGCATCGGCATGCAGCGCAGCTGGGGCGCGATCGGCGAGGCCGATGCGGTGATCTTCCTGCACGACCTCACGCGTGCCGGCGATCCGGGCTACGACGCTGCGGAACGCGACATCGAACAACGCCTGCCGGCCGGCGTGCACGTGCTCGATGTGCACAACAAGGCCGACGCGGCCGCGGCTGGCGCTGCCGCGTTGGCGCCGCAGGCGCTGCGGCTGTCGGCGCGCACCGGCGAGGGCCTGGACACGCTGCGCCACCGGCTGTTGCAGCTGGCCGGCTGGCAGGCCGGCAGCGAGGGTGTGTTCATCGCCCGCACCCGGCACCTGCAGGCGCTGCAGGCCACGGCCGAGCACTTGGTGCGCGCGCGGCAGCTGGCGGACCGTGCCGACGCCGCCCTCGACCTGCTGGCCGAGGAGCTGCGGCTGGCGCACGACGCGCTCGGTGCGATCACCGGCCGCTACACGCCGGACGAGTTGCTGGGAGACATCTTCAGCAGGTTCTGCATCGGGAAGTAGGATCGAGTCCAAAGCAGTCCACCGGAATCTAAACAGCGCACCTAAGTGCCTGTCAGACAAGCGGTAGATGCTCCTACACTGTCCACTTGGACCCACCCGCAGCCGAGCCCTGCTGGGTCCAAGTTTGGGTCCAAGTAGCTACTTGGACCCGGGCAGACCGTCTACTTGGACCCAGCGAGGTGCACATGGCGCTCACCGATACGGCCCTGAAGGCCCTGAAACCCAAGGACAAGGCCTACACCGTGGCCGACGAGCGAGGCTGTACGTCGAGGTGTTCCCGACGGGCGGCATCGTCTGGCGCTATCGCTACCGCGTGGCAGGCAAGCGGGAAAAGCTGACGCTGGGCAAGTACCCCGCGCTGACTCTGAAGAACGCGCGGCTGAAGCGCGACGAGGCGGCACAGACTGCGGCAATGGACAAGTCGCCGGCCAAGCAGAAGCAGTTGGCCAAGCGGGCGGCAGCCGACGCGACCACCGTGTCCGAGTTCGGCGAGCGGTTCCTCCGCGAGATCGTCGCCAAGGACCGGCAGGACATCACCATCCCGCGCCGCTATTTCGACAAGGCCATCGTGCCGGCGATCGGTGCCAAACCGGTGTGCGGCGTGACCACCGAGGACGTGCGGGCCATCATCTGGAAGAAGAAGGACGAGGGCTTCGACGCTGCGGCCGGCAGTATCCGCGGCGTCTTGAAGCGGCTCTTCGACTACGCGATGACGGCCGGGCTGGTGACAGTGAACCCGGTGCTGGCGCTGCCAATGCGCCATGTCCACCGATCGAAGTCCCGCGACCGCGCGCTAGCACCGGATGAGGTCCGCAGCTTCCTGAAGGCCGCGTTCGAGTCCAATATCCGCCGCCAATTCAAGATTGGATTGCACCTGATCCTGCTGACGATGGTGCGCAAGTCGGAGTTGCTGCTGGCGCGCTGGGCGCATGTGGACTTCGACAAGGCAGAGTGGCACATCCCGGCCGAGCACTCCAAGACCGGTAAGCCCCACATCGTCTACCTGTCGCGGCAGTCGCTCGCGTTGTTCAAGGAACTTCAGGCGCTCGCCAGCGGCAGTGAACTGGTGATGCCGGGCCGGGGCAGCCTGACCAAACCCTTCGCACACAACGCGATCAACAACGCTTTGAAGATCGCGCTGGCAGGGCAGGACATCCCAGCGTTCACGATCCATGACCTGCGCCGCACAGCTTCCACGCTGCTGCATGAGAACGGCTGGGCGTCGGACGTGGTGGAGAAGGCGCTGAACCACACCATCGGTGGCGTGCGCGGGGTCTACAACCGCGCCGAGTACGAGCCGCAGCGGCGCGAGATGCTGCAGTTCTGGGCGGACTACATCGACCAGTTGATGACGACCGGTCAAGTCGTCCTGGGTCGGTTCAAGCAGGTGGCCTGACGCTGCACTACAGAGTACGCCTGGGGCGCCCGAGCGAAGTAGTGTTGCTGCGTCTTTGGGAAACTCGCTAGACCGCAGGCGGACACGCGCGTTGGCTACGATCGGCGGGGTCCAATTCCCCTGGATGGTTCAGCCTAGGCGCGTGTCGAGGCGGAGTGTACGGCGGCGCCGACAGCGAAGCGATTCGAGTTAATCGTAGTCGGGAACATCGGGGTCGTTGAGGCGCAAGTTGTACAGCGGGTACTCCCCTTGCGATGGTGAACTGCGGCGTCCCGGTGGTCATTCACCCGACGTTCACGGGCACCAAAGTCATGGTGTCGTTGCCGAAGATGTCTATCACCTTTACCGCCACCGTGTAGCGGCCAGGGCGGTCGTAAGTGTGCACGGCCGTGGTCAGGTCAAGGACGCGGCTTTGGCGGGTGCGAAAACTCTGCCACTCGTTCTCGAAGATGTAGCCGCCCGTCCACCGCTCCTCGAACTCGGGCAGCTTCAACTCGCCCTGGGGCGGCTCGAAGCCTTCCAAGCTGGCCACGCCACCAATGCCCGTGCCCACGGGAACCTTGATGATCTCCTTGCGTTGCAGGTAGTCGAAGTCCACGGCCCAGTAGTCCACCCAGTCGGTCCAGTGCTTGGTCAGCCGCTCCCGATTCACCACGCCTTCCTTGTTCTTGCTGATCTTGTAGAGCTGGCCCTGCTCGCAGATCACTTCGCTCTTACCTTCCTTCAAGGCGGCAATCGCGGCCTCTGCCGCCCCCTGCGTGTAGTACACGGAGAAGTCGGACAGCTCTATGCTCACGGCAAGCTTGTTCTTCTTGTCGTAGCGGGGGCTGGCCTCGACAAAGCTGATGTCGTGGAAGACCACCTGGCCCTTGTCCACCGCCCGCTTGTCGAAGACCTCGGCGGGGATGTACTTCGGGCTGAGGTCGATGCCCTTGCTTCGGGCCTCTTCCAGTACCGCAGGGAACAGGCCCATCTCGAACTCGAATGCCAGGATGGCCGACAAGATCGCGACAATCCTGCGCGCCGATGGGTTGCCACCAGGCCCGCGCACGTAGTTCCCGACACCCACGATCGCGAGCATCGGCGCGGGGTTCGAGGCCGTTGGCGGGTTCCTGGTACCGAGTCTGCGCAGTCCACTGCGCCTATTCATTGGCGCCGATATGCGAATGATGCGAAGCCATGTTCCCGGATAGGCCGGGAGCGCCTAACAGGGGCGAACATGGCGCATCAACTGCAATCTTCACGGGCCATCTTGCGGCGCACGCAAGTGGAGGCGGAATCCGGCTACTCACGTTCCACGATCTACCTGCGTATCTCGCAAGGGCTGTGGACCAAACCCGTCAGCCTGGGAGCAAGGGCTGTAGGCTGGCCTTCGGGCGATGTGTTGGCGCTGAACGCGGCGCGTATCGCAGGCAAGACTGACGAGCAGATCCGCGCACTGGTGCTGAAACTGGAGGCGAACCGCCTGATGGCCGATGCCGGGACAGCGGCGTCCGCGCTGGAGTAGGCCGTGCCCGCCACCCGGCTGAACCCGCGGCTGGCCAAGATCCACCGTAGTTACACGGTGGAGGAGATCGCCAAGCTGTACGGCGTGCACCGAAACACGGTGCGGGCCTGGATCGGCCGCGGCCTGCCGACCATCGATCAGCGTCGCCCGTTGCTGGTGCTGGGCAGCCACTTGGCCGACTATCTGCAGATTCGGCGCACGGCGAACAAACGGTCGTGCGCTCCGGGCGAGATCTACTGCTTGCGCTGCCGTGAGCCACGGGCGCCGGCCGGGGGCGTGGTGCGCTACCACCCGCTGACGCCGACGCAGGGCAACTTGGTGGGCCTGTGCGGGTGCTGCGGCGCGGGCCTCAACCGCCGCGTGAGCCAGGCCAAGTTGCCGCTGGTTCAGGGCGTCTTGAGCGTCATGCTCCCGCAGGCGCGGGAGCACATAGACGAGAGCGCTCTGCCCTCCCTGAACAGTGACTTCGTGCAGTACGGAACCGACCATGCGAAAACACCACCCTGACAACGAGCGCATCAAGCGCGAGTACTTCGTGCTTCTGAAGGAGGCGAAGGGCCAGAGCGAGGACTCGGTGGACGCCGCGGCCAAGGCCATCGCGCGCTTCGAGGCCGACACGCAGTATCGTGACTTCAAGGCCTTTCACTTCGAGCAAGCGGTGGCGTTCAAGCGGCGGCTGGCCGACCGCGACAGCAAGACGACCGGCGAGAAGTTGAGCAAGGCCACCCAGTACGCCACGCTGGCGCACCTGAAGCGCTTCTTCCAGTGGCTGGCGCTGCAGCCGGGTTATCGGTCAAAGCTTCGGTACTCAGATGCCGAGTACTTCAGCTTTTCCGACAAGGACTCCCGGGTGGCCAGGGCGCGTCGCGAGCGGCCGGTACCGACGCTGGAGCAGGTCAAGCACGTCATTGGAACCATGCCGGCCAATAGCGAGATCGAGCAGCGCAACCGCGCCCTGCTGGCCTTCGCGCTGCTGACCGGCGCCCGCGACAGCGCGCTGGCCAGCCTGAAGCTCAAGCATGTGAACTTGGAAGCTGGCAGCGTCTTCCAGGACGCGCGCGACGTGAAGACCAAGTTCAGCAAGACCTTTACGACCTTCTTCTTCCAGGTGGGCGACGAGATCCGGCGGATCGTGGACGACTGGGTGCAGCACCTGCGCCGAGACCTGTTGTGGGGCAACGACGACCCGCTGTTCCCGGCGACGCGGGTCGAGTTGGGTGATCGGCTGCAGTTCGAGGCGGTCGGCATCGAGCGCAAGGCGTGGGCGACGGCGGCGCCGATCCGGGCGATCTTCAAGCAGGCGTTCCAGGCGGCGGGGCTGCCGTACTACAACCCGCACAGCCTGCGCAGCACTCTGGTGCTGCTCGGGCAGCAGGTGTGCCAGTCGACGGAGCACTTCAAGTCGTGGAGCCAGAACCTGGGGCACGAGGGTGTGCTGACGACCTTCATCAGCTACGGGACGGTGGCGACCCAGCGGCAGGCGGAGATCATTCGGTCGTTGGGTAACCAGCCTCAGCGGCCGTTGGAGGTTCGTGCGATGACATGGCCGAGGCATTGCTCCGGGCTATGCAGCGCCGTGGATTGAACGTGGCGGCGCCAAGCAACCCATTGACACCCGACCTGCCACAAAGCACCAACTGACCGACCCGGCAGGCCGATTGAACCGCTGTCATCGACCGTACCGACGTGTCACAAAGCGCGCTGGCCGGAAGAATGCGCGCTCTTCCTTATCCGGGGGCGGCGGCGCTGATCGTGGTGACCAGTCGGGCGTGCCCCGCCTTCGAGCGCGCTCGGCCCGGACCAGCCAGAAGACGAAGTGCGACAGGATCACATACAGGTGTTTGGGGCAATGGTCCCAGAACCAATGAAGCCGGTCGATGGCATCTGCCGGTGCCGTAAGCAACCGCGCACCACGCATGTCCCACGGGAGCAATATGCCCTCGGTGCTGCATTGCTCCAGGACCAGCAGCACCTCGGGATCTTGCATAAGCCACTCGAGCCACGCGTCGAACTCCGGGTCGAAGTCGGGGTCGAGTTCCGCTGCGATCGCGTGGTGGCTCAGCTCGGCGGGCAGTTCTGCACTATCGGCAACGTCGAAGTCGATCGCGCGAAGCTCCATCGCGTCGGCCTCGGCGTACCAAGGGTCCGGGTCTTCGTCGTTCATCCAAGGCCCCTTGACCTGACTGCTCTATCGGGCGAGGTGGCCGACCGGCTCAGTCGTCCCACGTCAAGGCCGAATCTGCGAAGTAGTCCGTGAGTCCCGGCCCACCGAGGAACCGCATCTCTTTCGCCTTATCGGAGGGCGACCGGATGTTGACAGGCCCCATACGCAACCCTTCGACGCGACGGCTTTTTCGAACCCGTCGAAGTCCGTGATCTTGAACACCTTCTGCTGGCATTGATCGCAGAACTTGATGTCTGGGTGGTCGGTTTCCGTGAGCTGCTCCGGTTTCAGCCGGCATCGATAAATGACCGCCACGCGCTTGTCATCGGCGGCTTGGCCATTCAGAACAATTGCGGTCGGTGAGGTGTCGCGCAGCATGTCCGCCCCCTTGGACCCATGCTAGCGCTCGATGCTTACGATGCCCTCCGCCATGGTTGGGCGCCTGGCAGGCGCTTGCCGCGAAAGGGGGGCGACGTAGACTCGGCTATGGCTGCAGCTACCGAGCATCTCGACTGGAACGAGCCGACAGTACCGCCACAGGAAGTCGACGGAACCGTCGCTTCCGAGCCTCTACTGCCTTGCGTGATCGATCCCCCAGGATCGGCGCGCTGCGCATCGCTCCCAGCTCGTTTGAACAACGAGTTGTGGACTGGGCACCACCAGGCCCGCTGTCCTGGGACTAGGTGGCGGCGGGTAACGTGTTTTCGGTCACCCAGCGTTGCTGGGTCCAAGTTTGGGTCCAAGTGCGCGTAGAGAAAGGCCCGAAACAAGCATTCATGCGGCTTAGCAAGGGATTGCTATTTTCTGCATCGAAGTGACGCACTTCACGTTCCGCATGGCGATCCTCCCCGAAGCGCGCGTTTGGCTTGCGCGTCCGACGTGCCGATAATCGGTTCACGCTCAGGCTTCGAATCCACAACGCCATGACCACCGACGAACTGATCCACGTGATCCAGTCGCTGAACGCCGAAGACGCGTTCCGCCCGCGGCTGGACCCGCAGCAATGGCGTACCTTCACGCAGTACCTGACGCGCCACGAGATCCGCTCCGGCGAGCTGCTGCTCAAGCAGGGCGAGCAGGATCGCACGCTCTACTTCCTGGGCCAGGGGTCGCTGCAGGTCTACGCGACCGGTGGCACGACCAACAAGATCGCGATCCTGCGGCCCGGCGCGATGTGTGGCGAGCCCGGACTGTTCGCCGACGGCGAGCGCACCGCCTCGGTCGAGGCGATGACGGCCAGCGTGGTGTGGGCGCTGCGCCTGCCGCGTTTCGAGGAACTGTGCGCCCGTGTGCCGGTGATCGCTCTGGAGGTGCTGCGCGCGGCAGGGTCGGTGATGGCGCTGCGCATGCGCGGCAACATCGCGCGGCAGACGCCGATCACCTGAGCATCGAAGCGGCCCGCCGATGACGCTCAGTGTCCTTCGAAGGACACCAGCGTGAACAGCGGCAGGCCGGCGGCGCGCAGCTTGGCGGCGCCGCCGAGTTCCGGCAGGTCGACGATCGCCGCGCCTTCGATCACCGTGGCGCCGAGGCGCTCGAGCAGCCGCTTGCCGGCCATCATGGTGCCGCCGGTGGCGATCAGGTCGTCGATCAGCAGCACGCGGTCGCCGGCCTTCACGGCGTCGGTGTGGATCTCCACCGCGGCCGAGCCGTACTCCAGCTCGTAGCTTTCCTCGACGGTGGTGTAGGGCAGCTTGCCCTTCTTGCGGATCGGCACGAAGCCGATGTTGAGTTCGTAGGCCAGGACCGAGCCGATGATGAAACCGCGCGCGTCGAGCCCGGCGATCGCGTCGGGCCGCAGGTCGAAGTAGCGGTGCACGAACTGGTCGATCAGCACGCGGAACACCTTCGGGCTCTGCAGCAGTGGTGTGATGTCGCGGAACTGCACGCCCGGCGACGGCCAGTCGGGCACGGTGCGGATGGTCTGGCGGATCAGGCTGCGGTCGTCCATGCGGGTGGCGTGGCGGTGAGTTGAAACGCTTGGGGGATGCCGGTCATTCATTATCGGCAGCCCTGCCGACGAGCGGCGATGTCAGGCCGGCGGCAAGCGCCCGAGCAGCACTGGCGGCCCGCCGCCGGGCGCCGCGCGCAGCACCAGACCTTCGCCCGACGCGGTGCTCTTGCCGAGCAGCGCGCTCAGCGTGAACTGGTGGCTGACCCACACCTCGAAACGGCCCGCGGGCACCTTCGCGAGCGCCTGCCGTAGCGCGGCGACCTGCGACGAAGCGGCGTCGGTTCCTGTGCGCACCGAGCCGAGTGCGGCCCAGCGTTCGACCGTGCCGAACGCGAGCGTGGCCGTTTCGATGCAGCGGCACCACGGGCTCGATTTCACGGCCGACGGCTGCAGGCCCTGTGCTGCAAACCACGCACCGATGCGGCGGGCCTGGGCGCGCCCGGCGTCGTCGAGGTTGCGCTGGGTCGCACACTGCTCGAGCGTGAAGCCCGGCGGATCGAAGGTGCCGGGGGCGTAGGCATGGCGGAACGCGGCCACCACGGCGCCGGCGCGCAGCGCCTGAGCCAGATCGGGCAGGTCGAGCGCCTCCACACCTGCGGCCGACCGGGAGAAGAGCAGCGCTGCCGGCGCGGTGCTCACCAGCGTGGCGTTCAGCAGCAGTGTGCGGCGAGACAACGGCATGGTGGACCCGCCGCTCAGCCGCTCAGCCGCGCAGCAGCCGCGCCTCGGCGCGGGCCAGCGTTTCGGGTCGGCCCGACAGCACCAGCGTGTCGCCGGCGGCGAGCACCAGGGCATCGTCTGGATGCACCACGTTGCCGTGGGCGCGGCGCAGCGAGACAACCTGCACCTGCAGTTCGGTGAGCGCCTGTTCGACGATCGTTCGGCCGAGGCTGGCGCTGCTCTCGGACAGCGTGACGCTCTGCAGGCGCCGCTGCTGCAGCTCCTCGACGGTGTCGTCGTCGGCGCCGTGGAAGTAGCCGCGCAGCAGGCCGTAGCGCGCGTCGCGCTGGTCCTGCACGAGCCGGATCACGCGCCGCATCGGCACGCCAACCAGCGCGAGCACGTGCGAGGCCATCATCAGCGAGCCCTCGATCGCCTCCGGGACCACCTCGGTCGCGCCGGCAGCCTGCAGCGGCTCGAGGTCGCTGTCGTCGAGGGTTCGCACGATGACCGGCACCGTGGGGGCGTGTTCGCGCACCAGTCGCAGGATCTTCAGCGCCGAGGGGGTGTCGTGGTAGCTGATCACCACGGCCGTCGCGCGCGCCAGGCCGGCCGCCATCAGGCTCTGCAACCGCGCCGCGTCGCCGAACACCACGTTCTGGCCGGCCGCCGCGGCCTGGCGCACGCGGTCGGGGTCGAGGTCGAGCGCGACGTAGGGATCTGCTCGGTGCTCAGCAGCTGCGCGAGGTTCTGACCGCTGCGGCCGTAGCCGCAGATGATCACGTGCGCCTCGGCATGGATCGACTTGGTGGCGATGCTGGTCAGCGCCACCGATTGCAGCAGCCAGTCGCTGGCCGCGAGCCGCATCACGATGCGGTTGCTGTAGACGATGAGCAGGGGCGTGGCGAGCATCGACAGCACCATCGACGCCAGCACCGGGCTTTGCAGGCGCTCGGGCAGCAACTGGCTCTGCGTGGCCAGCGCCAGCAGCACGAAGCCGAATTCGCCGGCCTGCGCGAGATAGAGCCCGGTGCGCAGCGCCACACCGGCCGGCGCGCCGAAGACCCGCGCCAGGAGCGTGACGAGGCCGAACTTGAACAGCACCGGCAGCACTGTCATCGCCGCCACCACCATCCACTGGTCCCAGATGGCGCGCCAGTCGAGCTTCATGCCGATGGTGATGAAGAACAGCCCGAGCAGCACGTCGTGGAAGGGCCGGATGTCGGTCTCGACCTGGTGCTTGTATTCGGTCTCGGCGATCAGCATGCCGGCGATGAAGGCGCCGAGAGCCAGCGACAGGCCGGCGTGCTCGGTCAGCCAGGCCAGGCCCAGCGTGACGAGCAGCAGGTTCAGGATGAACAGCTCCTCGCTGCGCCCGCGGGCCACCAGCGTGAGCCACCAGCGCATCACGCGCTGGCCGCCCACCAGCAGCAGCGTCAGCAACACGGCGGCCTTGAGCCCGGCGAACAGCAGCGCGCGCGTCATGTCGCCGGCCGATTCGCCGAGCGCCGGGATCAGCACCAGCAGCGGCACCACGGCCAGATCCTGGAACAGCAGCACGCCCATCACGCGGCGGCCATGCGGTGTCTCGAGCTCGATGCGCTCGGCCATCATCTTGACCACGATGGCGGTGCTGCTCATGGCCAGCGCCGCGCCCAGCGCGATCGCACTCTGCCAACCCAGCCCCCAGGACTTGCCGGCCATCGAGAAGACCCAGGCCAGCAGGGCGTTGCCGGCCACGGTGGCGGCGATGGTCAGCGACACCTGCGACAGCCCGAGGCCGAACACCAGCGTGCGCATGCTGCGCAGCTTGGGCAGATTGAACTCCAGCCCGATGACGAACATCAGGAACACGACTCCGAACTCGGCGAGGTACTGCACGCCGACGGAGTCGCGTGCCAGCGCCAGCGCGTTCGGACCGATCAGCACGCCGGCGGCCAGGTAGCCGAGCATCGGCGGCAGCTTCAGCGACCGGCAGGCCGCGACGCTGAGCACCGCGGCCACGAGGTAGAGCAGGGCGAGTTCGAGGGAAGAGGCCATCCGTTGGGGGCTTGCAGGATCGGTGCCGCGGGCGGCGACCCGCATGGGGGGCGGCGCCTAGAATCATCCGATGCTACCGAAGGCCCTGCGGCGCGAGCCCGGGGCGCACCCTGTGACGCCACCCTCCGCTTCTTCTTCCTCTTCCTCCTCGTATTCCCCGCAGCGCAGCGTCAAGATGGGCGCGCAGGCGCTGGCGGTCGAGGCGCAGGCGCTGGGCGCACTGCAGCAGCGCATCGTCGGGCCGATGGCCGACGCGTTCGCACGGGCGGTCGCGGCCATGCTGGTATGCCGCGGCCGCGTGGTCGTGATGGGCATGGGCAAGAGCGGCCACGTGGGCCGCAAGATCGCCGCGACACTGGCCTCGACCGGCACGCCGGCGATGTTCGTGCACCCTGCCGAGGCGAGTCACGGCGACCTGGGCATGGTGACCCCGTCCGACATCGTGCTGGCGATCTCGAACTCCGGCGAGAGCGACGAGCTGGCGGCCATCCTGCCGGTGCTCAAGCGGCTGGGCGTCATGCTGATCGCGATCACCGGCCGGGCCGACTCCAACCTCGCGCGCCATGCCGAGCTGGTGCTCGACAGCGCGGTCGCACAGGAGGCCTGTCCGCTGAACCTGGCACCGACGGCCAGCACCACCGCGCAGATGGCGCTGGGTGACGCCCTCGCCGTCGCGCTGCTCGATGCCCGCGGCTTCAAAGAGGAAGACTTCGCGCGCTCGCATCCTGGCGGTTCGCTGGGGCGCAAGCTGCTGACGCACGTGCGCGACGTGATGCGCGGAGGCGACGCGGTGCCGAGCGTGGGGCCGGCAACGGCGTTCACCGACCTGATGCGCGAGATGAGCGCGAAGGGCCTGGGCGCCACAGCGATCGTCGATGACGCCGGCCGCGTGCAGGGCATCTTCACCGACGGCGACCTGCGCCGCCTGATCGAGAAGGGCGGCGACCTACGCGCGCTGACGGCCGCGGAGGTGATGCATCCGGCGCCGCGCACGGTGCGCGACGACGCACTGGCCGTCGATGCCGCCGACCTGATGGAGACGCACCGCATCACCAGTGTGCTCGTGGTCGATGCCCAGGGCGTGCTGGTCGGTGCGCTGAACATCAACGATCTGCTGCGCGCGAAGGTCATCTGATGGATGAGCAGAGCCGGCGCGAATTCCGGGCGACGCTGCAGTTCGCGCCGTCGCTGCTGCTGAAGGCGCAGGGACTGCGCGCGGCGATCTTCGACGTCGACGGCGTGCTGACCGACGGGCGGCTGTACATCGGTGAGCACGGCGAGACCGTCAAGGCCTTCAACTCGCTCGACGGCCATGGCCTCAAGCTGCTGGCGCAGGGCGGCATCGCGCCGCTGGTGATCACCGGCCGCGATTCACCGGCGGTGCGGCGGCGCGTGGCCGATCTGGGCATCGCACACGCGGTCTACGGTGCCCACGACAAGCTGGTTGCCGCGACCGCGTTGCTCGCGACGTTGGGCCTGGACTGGCCCCAGGTGGCGGCGATCGGCGACGACTGGCCCGACCTGCCGCTGCTGGTGCGGGCCGGCTTCGCGGCGGCGCCGTCCAACGCGCATGCCGAGGTGCGCGCGCGGGTCGACCACGTGACGACGTTGGCCGGCGGCCACGGCGCGGCGCGCGAGTTCTGCGACCTGATGCTGGTGGCGAGCGGGCGCTACGCCGGCCTGCTGCAGGGTCATCTCACCACGCTGGACAGCGGCACGGTGGCGGGGCCATCCCCATGACCGATCGCGGCGACAGCCCCGAGCCGCCGTTCGCCGAGCTCCTGCCGCTGGCCCCGCAGGGCGGCGCGCGCGAGGCGGTCGGCGGCCCGTGGACCGCGCGCGCGCTCGATCACCTGCTGCGCTACCTGCCGGTGCTGCTGATGGGCGCGCTGGCGGCGCTGAGCTGGTGGCTGGTGAAAAACACCCCGGTGCCGGGCGACACCAAGGCGGCCCAGGCGCTGAGGCACGAGCCGGACTACACGATGCGCGGCTTTTCCGTCGTGAGCTACACGCCGAGCGGCGCGCTGCGCTCGCGGCTCGAAGGCGACGTGATGCAGCACTACCCGGACACCGACACGATCGAGGTCGAAGGCGTGCGCCTGCGGGCGGTCGACGAGACGGGTCGCGTCACGTTGGGCAGCGCGCAGCGGGCGCTGAGCAACGGGGATGCGACCCAGGTGCGGCTGACCGGCGGCGCGCGCGTGATCCGCGAGCCGGGCCCGGGCGAAGGCCCGTCGGCACGGCTCGAGATCCGCGGCGAGTTTCTCGAGCTGTTCACCGAGACGGAGCGGGTGCGCTCGCACCTGCCGGTGACGCTGTTCACCGGTCGCGGTGAGATGCGCGCCGGCAGCCTCGACTACAGCCACCTCGACCGCATCGGCCAGCTGAGCGGTCGCGTGAGCGGCGAGCTGCTCGCCACGCCGCAGGCGGCGCCGTGAGTTCCGCCGCGCCGCTGGTCTTCATCACCGGGGCGTCGAGCGGCATCGGCCAGGCCCTGGCGGCCCGCTTCGCGCAGGCCGGCTACCGTCTGGCGCTGGTAGCGCGCCGCGCCCACGAGATCGAGGCCTGGTGCCGTGCCCGTGGCTGGCCAGCTGAACGTTGGGCGGTCTACGCGGCCGACGTGCGCGACGTGGCGAGCATCACCGCGGCCGGCCGCGCGTGCCTTCAGGACCAGGGCCTACCCGACGTGGTGGTGGCCAACGCCGGCATCAGCATCGGCGTCGATACCGCGGAGTACGAAGACCTGGAAGTGATCCGCGCCACCTTCGAGACCAACAACCTTGGCATGGCTGCCACGTTCCAGCCCTTCGTGAAGCCGATGCGCGAGCGGCGCTCGGGCACGTTGGTGGGAGTGGCGAGCGTCGCGGCCATCCGCGGCCTGCCCGGCCACGGCGCCTACTGCGCGAGCAAGGCGGGCGTGGTGAGCTATTGCGAGAGCCTGCGCGGTGAGTGCCGCGTGTTCGGGATCCGGGTCGTGACGTTGGTGCCCGGCTACGTGGCGACGCCGCTGACTGCCGGCAACCGCTACGGCATGCCCTTCCTGATGACGCCCGAGGCCTTTGCCGAGCGCGCCGTGGCGGCGATCCGGGCCGGCGTCAGCTACCGCGTGATCCCCTGGCAGATGGGGATCGTCGCCAAGCTGATGCGGCTGCTCCCGAACGCCGTGCTGGACCGTGCGCTGGTCGGACGGGGCCGCAAGAAGCGCCAGGGCGAATAGGGCCCGCCAAGACAAAAGGCGGTGGGCCGAAGCGCCACCGCCTTTGAGGAATCCCGGAAGCCGGCATCGACCGGCTCGTGCGATGGGGGCTCTCAGTAGCCGCCGCGGCCACCGCCGCCGCCGCCGTAACCGCCACCACCACCGCTGCGACCACCGCCGCCGCCATAACCGCCG
>NZ_AZSN01000049.1:0-26512 GCF_000576225.1 Methylibium sp. T29-B
CGCGACCGCCGGCACAGAAGCCGCCACCGCCGTCACCGCGCTCGCGGCGCCGCGTTCCGATGACGACCGCCCGCCGCCGAGCATCCAGCTGCCTGCCGCGAACAGCACGGCGCCGCCGACCAGGCCCAGCCCCAGCACCGCCGGACGCCACTGCAACCAGCGGCGCGGGTTCATCGGCGACGGGGTCTCGAACACCTCGCGCGCGGCCTTGTCGACGATCTCGCGCCGCACGCGGTGCGCGCCGGACGAATAGGCGCCGAGCAGCGCCCGGTCACACAGAAGGTTGATGCGGCGCGGCACGCCGCGCGACAACTGGTGGATGCGCTGCACCGACTCGCGATCGAAAGGCAGCGCGCGGTTCAGGCCCGAGATGGTGAGTCGGTGCCGGATGTACTGCAGCGTCTCGGTCTCCGTCAGTGCCTCGAGGTGGTAGCGCGCGATCACGCGCTGCGCCAGCTGCTCCAGTTCGGGCCGCGCCAGCATCTGGCGCAGCTCGGGTTGCCCGATCAGCACGATCTGCAGCAGCTTGCGCTCGTTGGTCTCCAGGTTGGTCAGCAGGCGCAGTTGCTCCAGCACGTCGGCCGACAGGTTCTGCGCCTCGTCGATGATCAGCACGTTGCTCTGACCGACCGCATGGGTCTGCAGCAGGAAGCGATTGAGCGGATCGAGGTAGTCCTTCACCGTGGCCGCGCCGGGGCCCGGGTGCGCGTAGGGGATGCCGAACTCGTCGCACACCGACTTCAGCAGCTCCTCGACGGTGAGCTTGGGGTTGAAGATGTAGGCGACGTTGCAGCGCTTGGGCACCTGCTCCAGCAGCAGGCGACACACCGTGGTCTTGCCGGCCCCGATCTCGCCGGTCAGCAGCACGAAGCCGCCGCCGCCGCGCACGCCGTAGAGCAGATGGGCCAGCGCCTCCCGGTGCCGCTCGCTCATGAAGAGGAAACGCGGGTCGGGCGCGATCGAGAAAGGCTCCTGCTCAGGCCGAAAAATTGCGCGTACATGGTGCAGAGGATACTTTCCGGCGGAGCCGCGGCCTTCCGGGCCGGTTCCGCTCGAGGCAGCGGCTCACGCAGCCAGGCGCCGCAGCGTCTCGTCGGCCAGCGCGAGGCTGGCCGTCAGGCCCGGCGACTCGATGCCGAGCAGGTTCACCAGGCCCTCGATACCGTGCTCGGCCGGGCCGTCGATGCGGAAGTCGGCCGCCGGCTCGCCCGGGCCCGACAGCTTGGGCCGCACGCCGCTGTAGGCCGGCTGCAGCGCGCCGTCGGGAAGCGCCGGCCAGTAGCGGCGGATCTCCGCATAGAAGCCATCGGCGCGCCGAACGTCGACGCGGTAGTCGAGCGTGCCGTCACCGCCCGCGGCGGCGGGACCGGGCTCGACCCATTCCACATCGGGCCCGAAGCGCGCCTGGCCGCCGAGATCGAGCGTCAGGTGGACGCCGAGGCCGGCAACCTCCGGCATCGGGTAGATGAGATGCGAGAACGGCGCCCGGCCCGGCAACGCGAAGTAGCTGCCCTTCGCGAACCGGCCCGGCGGCTGGAAGGCCGGCGCCAGCCCCTCGGTGCGCCGTGCGAGCGCCGGCGCCCACAGCCCGGCGGCATTGACGACGATGCGCGCGCCCAGCGTCATGCCGGCCGCCTGCACACGGTGCGGTCGCCCGACCTCGATGCGCTCGACGCGCGAGGCCAGCGCCACCGCGCCGCCGGCCGACTCCAGGTCGCCTGCAGCGCGAGCATCAGGCCGTGGCTGTCGACGATGCCGGTCGACGGCGACAGCAGTGCCTCGCTGCAGGCGAGCGCGGGTTCGAGCGCACGCGCAGCGTCCGGCGTCAGGAGTTGCAGGTCGTCGACGCCGTTGTCGGCCGCACGCCGGCTCAGCGCGTGCAGCGCCGCATGCTGCGTCGGCCCGGTCGCGACGATCAGCTTGCCGCAGCGCCGGTGCGCGATGCCGCGCTCGGCGCAGTAGGCGTAGAGCGCCGCCTTGCCGGCCACGCACAGCCGCGCCTTCAGCGAACCGGAGGGGTAGTAGAGGCCGGCATGGATCACCTCGCTGTTGCGCGCGCTGGTGACGGTGCCGATCGCGGTCTCGCTTTCAAGCACCACGGTCTCGAAGCCGCGCCGCGCCAGCGCGCGACCGACCGCCAGCCCCACGACCCCGGCCCCGACAACCACCGCATCGACCTGATCCATCCGCGCGCCCTCCCCGCCCGCCGGGTGCCCCGGCCTGAGATGCTACGGCCGGCCACGCCGGTGCCTGGCGACTCAGCGCCGGCTCGTCTTCTTGGCCGAGCCGAGCCGGCGCGCGTTGGCGGTCGCGGTGCGGTGTACCGGCGCGAGCGCGCTGTGGGTCACGCGCGCCGCTGCATCGGAGGCACGCTGCAGCGTCGGTGCGCGCCGCATCACCGTGCTGACCAGCGTCTTGTGGCGACGCATCGCCTGGGCCGGCGTGCGGCTGCCAGCCAGCGCGAAGGCGTTGTTCATGATCGCCAGCCAGCCCTGCAGGGCCTGGGCGTTGAGCGTCTGCACCGCCGGAGTCCAGGCGCGACCCAGGGCGGCGGCAGATTGCGAGAAGGCGTCCAGCTTCTCGCTGCCCATCAGCGCGAACTCGCGCCGGTCGGCGGCCGACGGCAGCGGCCCGGCCGACGCCAAGCGCGCGCTGCGGGTCGCGATGACCTGGGACGACGCGAGCAGCATCTCCTGCGTCTTGCTCGCGACGCCCAGCCACAGACCGATCGGGAAGAATATCGCAGCGGGAAGGTCGGTGGATTTCATGAAAGCTTTCGGGTCCAAAGGTTCAGGTATGCGGGTACCGGGTGACGCAGGGCTTACATCGAGTCCCGGATCGACCTCGACAGCGAAAAAAGCCGGCGCGAGGCCGGCTTGTCGGGAACGTGTCAGGCGGCTCAACTCTTGCCGTAGCGGGCCTTGGCATCGGCCACGCAAGTCGACTTGGCGTCGCCTGCGAGCGCATCGCACTTCTCGGCCTCGACCTTGTAGTTGGCCTCGCGCTTCTCGTCACGCGCCTCCATCTGCGCCTTGCCGGTGGCGCTGACCAGCTTGGCATCGGCGCGCGCCTTCGTGTGGGCCGCCTTGGCTTCCTGGACGCACACGTCCTTGGCGTTGCCGGCGAGATCGTCACAGCGTTCCTTCGCGACCTCGTAGGCGGTGTCGGCCTTCACCTCGGCCACCTTCGCGCGGTCGCCGGGCTTGCCGGTGTACGCGGCCTCGAGCTCGGCCTTGGCGACCTTCTCCTTGGCCTCGGCCTCTTCCTCGCAGACGTCCTTGCCGTTGCCGGACAGGCGGTCGCAGGAGGCCTTGGCGAGCTTGTAGTCGGCGCCGATGCGGTCCTTGGCGGCCGAGTACTCGGCCTTGCTCATGCCGGCCGCGAAGGCGGGCGAGGCTGCGAATGCGGCGGCGGTACACAGGGCGAGAAGAGCGGGCTTGAATCGAAGGGGGGTGTGCATGAGGACTCCTGAGGTCGGGATAACGTGTGCGGAGTATTTGCGCCGCGCGCCGCGCCGGACATCGGACGCCGCCGCGAGCGCGGGTAGCGGCTGTCCTACATGCGGCAGACCGCCCGCCCTGCCGCTGTGGATACCATCCACGAAACATGCGACTCAAGAGCAAGATCGTCCTCCTCGCCGTGGTGCCGCTGCTGGCGTCGATCGTGCTGATCGCGCTGGCCGTGCGCCACCAGGAGCGCGCGCTGGCGGCGCGCGAACGCGAGCTGGTCGAGAGCGCCTACATGAGCTCCAAGCGCACCGAGCTGCGCCACTACGTCGAGCTCGCGCGCAGCACCATCGCGCCGCTGTACGACTCGGGCGACGACAGCGAGACCACGCGCCAGGCCGCGATGAAGCTGCTGGCGTCGCTGGACTACGGCACCGACGGCTACTTCTTCCTCTACGACCTGCAGGGCCGGAGCCTGATGCACCCACGCCAGCCCGAGCTGGTGGGCAACGACCTGTGGGAGCTGCGCGACGAGGCGGGCCACCCGACCATCCAGCAGCTGATCGCCAAGGCCAGCGAGGGCGGCGGCTTCATCGACTACCTGTGGCGCAAGCCATCCACACGGCAGACCACGCCCAAGCTGGGCTACGTGATCGCGCTGCCGCGCTGGAACTGGATGCTCGGCACCGGCCTCTACCTCGACGACGTGCAAGCCACGATGGCGCAGCTGGACCATCAGGTGGCGGCCAACATCGAGACCACGTTCCTGTGGATCGCCGGCATCGCGCTGTCGGGCATCGCGCTGATCACGGTGTGCGGCCTGGCGCTCAACCTCAGCGAACACAAGGAGGCCGACGCCAAGCTGCGCCAGCTCGCGCAGCAGGTGGTGCAGTCACAGGAGTCCGAGCGCGCCCACCTCTCGCGCGAGCTGCACGACGGCACCAGCCAGACGCTGGTGTCGATCAAGCTGCTGATCGAGTCGGCGATCGAGCAGATCGAGCGCGAGCCGGCCCAGGCCGCCGTGCCGCTGGAGCGCGCCGCGGTGCGCCTGGCCGACGCGCTGACCGAGGTGCGGCGCATCTCGCACCGCCTGCGCCCGGCGATGCTCGACGTGCTGGGCCTGCCCGCAGCGCTGGAGCACCTGGCCGGGAGTTCGGCGACCACAGCGGGCTGGCGTTCTCGATGCGCATGCGCGGGCCGTCGATCGAGTTGCCGGACGACGTGAAGACCGTGCTGTTCCGCGTGACGCAGGAGGCGCTGACCAACATCGAGAAGCACGCCGCCGCGCAGTCGGTGCGCATCCGGCTGGCGTTCCGGCCCAGCGGCCTGCGGCTCGCGATCCTCGACGACGGCCGCGGCTTCGACCTCGCCGCGGTGCAGCTCGACCCGCGTCGCGGGATCGGCCTGCGCAACATGCGCGAGCGCCTCGCCTCGATCGGCGGATCGTTCCGCATCCGCTCGCGCAGCGGTCTCACCGAGCTGATCGCCGACGTGCCCGAGGCGCAGCTGCGCCGCCTGAAGGAGGCCTGATGAGCCACGAACCCGACGCGCCCCGCGTCCGACTGCTGATCGTCGACGACCACCCGCTCGTGCGCGAGGGCCTGCGCTCGCGCCTGCAGGCGATCGCCTGGCTCGAGGTGGTGGGCGAGGCCGGCAGCGCACGAGAGGCGCTGGAGCTGATCCCGCAGCTGCACCCCGGCCTGGCGCTGATGGACGTCGGCATGCGCGAGATCAACGGCATCGAGCTCACCCGCCTGCTGGCGCAGCGCCATCCGGCGGTGGCCGTGCTGGTGCTCAGCATGTACGACAACCCCGAGTACGTGCAGCAGGCCATGCAGGCCGGCGCCCGCGGCTACGTGCTGAAGGACGCGCCCTCGGCCGACATCATCGCGGCCATCGAGGCGGTGTGCGCCGGCGGCACCTTCCTGAGCCCGGCGGTGTCCAAGCGCCTGTTCCGCGGCCAGGCGCCGAAGCCGCTGGTCTCGCACCGGGAAAGCGAGATCCTCGCCTGCCTGGCCGACGGCCTGTCGAGCAAGCAGATCGCCGAGCGGCTGGACCTGAGCGTGCGCACCGTCGAGACGCATCGCCAGAACATCAAGCGCAAGCTGGGCATCGAGGGTCAGGCGGAGCTGATCAAGTACGCGGTCGAACACGGCCGGCGCTACCGCGAAGACGAGGGCTGAGGTCCTCCCTCACCCCGGTCTGGTCCCTAAGTGGTCCCACGCAGCCCCCTACGTGGTGCGACGCTTGTTTCAGGATGCACCGCTGCGGACACTGACGCCCATTCCAGTGCATCCGGGTCGGACGACCACGGGGGCACGGCCCCTCAGTGTTCAGGAGACCCCCATGACCCATCTACGCAAGCACCTTTCCTGGGTGCTCGTCGCCATCGTCGGCGCGTTCGCGCTGGCGACCATCGCGCTGCAGCGCGGTGAAGCCATCAGCGCCCTGTGGGTGGTGGTGGCCGCCCTGTGCGTCTACCTCATCGCCTACCGCTACTACAGCCTGTTCCTGGCGACCAAGGTGCTGGGTCTCGATCCGAACCGGCAGACGCCGGCACACCGCCACAACGATGGCCTGGACTACGTGCCGACCAACAAGTACGTGCTCTACGGCCACCACTTCGCCGCGATCGCGGGCGCGGTCCGCTGGTCGGCCCGGTACTGGCCGCACAGATGGGCTACCTGCCGGGCATGCTGTGGCTGCTGGCCGGCGTGGTGTTCGCCGGCGCGGTGCAGGACTTCATCGTGCTGTTCATCTCCACGCGGCGCGACGGCCGTTCGCTCGGCGAGCTGGTGAAGCAGGAGATGGGCACGGTGCCGGGCGTCATCACGCTGTTCGGCGCTTCATGATCATGATCATCATCCTGGCGGTGCTGGCGCTGATCGTCGTCAAGGCGCTGGCGCACTCGCCGTGGGGTGCGGTCACCGTGGGCCTGACGATCCCGGTCGCGCTGTTCATGGGCATCTACAGCCGCTACCTGCGGCCGGGGCGCATCGGCGAGGTCTCGGCGATCGGCTTCGTGCTGCTGATGGCGGCCATCTGGCTGGGCGGCTGGGTGCACGAGCATGCGGCCCTGTCCGCGCTGTTCGACTTCGACGGCAAGGCTCTCACCTGGATGCTGATCGGCTACGGCTTCATCGCCTCGGTCTTGCCGGTGTGGCTGCTGCTGGCGCCGCGCGACTACCTGTCGACCTTCCTGAAGATCGGCACCATCATCGCGCTGGCGATCGGCATCCTGATCGTCGCACCGACGCTGCAGATGCCGGCACTGACCCAGTTCGCGCAGGGCAACGGCCCGGTGTGGTCGGGCAACCTGTTCCCCTTCCTGTTCATCACCATCGCCTGCGGCGCGGTGTCGGGCTTCCATGCGCTGATCTCGTCGGGCACCACGCCCAAGATGCTGGAGAACGAGACGCACGCGCGCTTCATCGGCTACGGCGGCATGCTGGCCGAGTCCTTCGTCGCGATCATGGCGCTGGTGGCGGCCTCGGTGATCCAGCCGGGCATCTACTTCGCGATGAACAGCCCGGCCGCGCTGGTCGGCACGACGCCGGAGGCGGTGGCGCAGACCCTGTCGACCTGGGGCTTCGTGATCACGCCCGACGTGCTGATCCAGACCGCCAAGGACGTGGGCGAGAACACCATCCTCGCACGCGCCGGCGGCGCACCGACGCTGGCCGTGGGCATGGCGCACATCCTGCACCAGGTGGTCGGCGGGCCCGCGATGATGGCCTTCTGGTACCACTTCGCGATCCTGTTCGAGGCGCTGTTCATCCTGACCGCGGTCGACGCCGGCACGCGCGCCGGGCGCTTCATGCTGCAGGACCTGCTGGGCAACTTCATCCCGGCGATGAAGCGCACCGACTCGCTGCCCGCCAACCTGATCGCCACCGGCCTGTGCGTGGCGACCTGGGGCTACTTCCTGTACGCCGGCGTGGTGGATCCGCTGGGCGGCATCAACACGCTGTGGCCGCTGTTCGGCATCTCCAACCAGATGCTGGCCGCCGTGGCGCTGACGCTGGGCACCGTGGTGCTGTTCAAGATGAAGCGCCAGCGCTACGCCTGGGTCACCATCGTGCCGGCGGCGTGGCTGCTGATCTGCACGCTGACCGCCGGCTGGCTGAAGCTGTTCTCGCCGGATCCGAAGGTCGGCTTCCTGGCCCACGCGCAGAAGTTCGGCGACGCGCTGGCGCAGGGGACGGTGCTGGCGCCGGCCAAGTCGCTCGACGCGATGCGCCACATCGTGGTCAACGACTACATCAACGCCAGCTTGTGCGTGCTGTTCATGCTGGTCGTCGTGAGCACGGTGTTCTATGCGGTCAAGTCGATCCTGAAGGCGCTGGGCAACCAGTCGCCGACCGTGCGCGAAACGCCGTTCGAACCGATGCCGCAAGGCGCCGGCGGCTGAACGCTCGCTCTGCTTCCACAGCGCCCGCCCCATGGCCTCCGGCAGCTTCACCGGCTTGTTGCAAGACGTCGAGAAGGCGGGCCGCTACCTCGGCCAAGCCATGCGCCTGATGGTCGGCCAGCCCGACTACGAGGCCTACGCGGCGCATGCCAGGACGGTCCACCCGGACCGGCCGGTGATGAGCTACGAGGACTTCTTCCGCGAGCGCCAGCAGGCCCGCTACGGGTCGCGCACCGGCCGCTGCTGCTGAAGCCGACCGGCGAGCCCCGCCTCGTTCGTTTCCCCGGACGCCTGGCAAAACCGGGCGCCCGGGACCTTGAAGCCGGCGCGCATGACGCGCCGGCCGTCCGGCAGGAGGTCGCGGCGGACGGTCAGCCTGCAGCGACGCGACGCGCCAGGTGCGCCATCGCTTCCTCGACCTGATCGACCAGCACCAGGCAGAGCTCGCCCGGCTTCAGCCGATCGAGCGCGGTGTCGATGGCGATGAACTCGCCGTGGATCTCCTCGACGTGGCGGGTGCGCGTCGCGCCCCGCAGGCCCTCGCGCAGCAGCGCGATCACCTCGCCGTCGGCACGGCCGCGCTGCGCGGCGTCCTGATACAGAAGCACATCGTCGAACGCGGCACCGAGGATCTGGGTCTGCTCGCGGATGTCGTCGTCACGCCGGTCGCCGGCGCCGCTGATCACCACCGCGCGGCGCGTGGCCGGCATCGCGTCGACCGCGGCCACCAGCGCGCGCATCGCGTCGGGGTTGTGGCCGTAGTCGGCGATCACCGTCGCGCCCTTGAAGTCCATCACGTTGAAGCGGCCCGGCGCGTTGTCGGCGTCGTTGACGAAGCTGGCCAGACCACGGCGTACCGTGTCCCAGTCGAGCCCCGCACCCCAGGCGGCGGCCACGGCCGCCATGGCATTCTCGACCTGGAAGCCGATGGTCCCGCCGCGTGTGAGCGGGATGTCGCGCAGCAGCAGCTTCTCGCGCCAGGCGCCCTGCGCCGCGACCAGCGCGTCGCCCTCGACGTAGACGGTGCGCTTGCCCTGCGCGCGGTGCGTGGCCATCACTGGGTGATGGCGATCGGCCGCGAAGAAGATCACGTCACCGGGGCAGGTGCCGGCCATCGCGGCGACGTTGACGTCGGTCGCGTTGAGCACCGCGTAGCCGCTCTGCGCCACGTTCTGCACGATCACCCGCTTGAGCACCGCCAGATCCTCGACGGTGGTGATGTAGTTGAGGCCGAGGTGGTCGCCACTGCCGATGTTGGTGACCACCGCCACCTGGCAACGGTCGAAGCCCAGACCCTCGCGCAACACGCCGCCGCGTGCGGTCTCGAACACGGCCGCGTCGACATCGGGATGCATCAGCACGTTGCGCGCGCTCTTGGGTCCGCTGCAGTCGCCGCTGTCGATCTGGCGGCCCTCGACGTAGACACCGTCGGTGTTGGTCATGCCCACGCGCAGCCCGCTGGTCGCGAACAGGTGGGCGATCAGGCGCGCCGTGGTGGTCTTGCCGTTGGTACCCGTCACCGCCACCACCGGGATGCGGCCGTCGTCGCCGTGGCCGAACAGGTGCTGGATCATCGCCTCGCCGACGTTGCGGCCCTTGCCGAACGAGGGCGACAGGTGCATGCGCAGGCCGGGCGCGGCATTGACCTCGACCACGCCGCCGCTCTGCTCTTCGAGCGGGCGACCCACCGTCTCGCACACCACATCGACGCCGCAGATGTGCAGTCCGATCATCTGCGCCGCGGCGACGGCGCGCGCGGCCACCTCGGGGTGCACGTCGTCGGTCACGTCGGCGGCCGTGCCGCCGGTGCTGAGGTTGGCGTTGTTGCGCAGGATCACGCGGCGGCCCTTCTCGGGCACCGAATCGGGTGCCAGCCCCTGCACCTGCAGTCGCGCGACGGCGATCTCGTCGAAGCGGATCTTGGTCAGCGAGGTGGCATGCCCGGTGCCGCGCCGCGGGTCGGCGTTCACCAGATCGACCAGTTCGCGCACCGTGTGCACGCCGTCGCCGATGACGTGCGGCGGCTCGCGGCGCGCCGCCGCCACCAGCCGGTCGCCCACCACCAGCAGGCGGAAGTCGCTGCCGGGCAGGAACTTCTCGACCATCACGTCGCCGATCTCGGCCGCGGCCTTGAAGGCCACATCGAGGTGGGCGCGGTCGACGATGTTGACCGTGACGCCCTTGCCCTGGTTGCCGTCCTGCGGCTTGACCACCACCGGCAGGCCGATCTCCAGGGCCACGGCCCAGGCCTCGTCGGCGCTCGCCACCAGCCGGCCGATCGGCACCGGCACGCCGGCGGCACGCAGCAGCGTCTTGGTGAGGTCCTTGTCCTGCGCGATGGCCTCGGAGACAGCGCTGGTCGAGTCGACCTCGGCGGCCTGGATGCGGCGTTGCCGCGACCCCCAGCCGAACTGCACCATGCTGCCCTGCGTCAGGCGGCGGTAGGGGATATTGCGCGCCAGCGCCGCATCGACGATCGCGCCGGTGCTGGGGCCCAGGCGCACGTCCTCGTCGGTCTCACGCAGGCGCGTGATCGCCGCATCGACATCGAAGCCGCGAGCGTGCAGTGCCGCATCGATCAGTTCGCGGGCGAGGTCGAAGGCCAGTCGACCGACCTCTTCCTCGCTGTACTCGACGACGACCTGGAAGACACCGGGATCGACGGTCGCCGAGGTGCGGCTGAAGGTCACCGGGCAGCCGGCCTGCGCCTGCAGCGCCAGCGCCGCCGCCTCGAGCAGGTGGGCCAGCGAGACCGGCACGCCCGGGACAGCGGTACGCAGCGCGCCGATGGTCGGGAACAGTGCCCGCAGGCGCGCCTCGAGACCGACCGGATCGGCGATCTCGCATTCGGGCGCGGTGCACGAGACGATCGCCTCGATCGCGGTGTGCCGGCTCCACAGGTTGGGGCCGCGCAAGGCACGGATGCGGGAAACTTCCATCGCTGCTGCTCTTCGGGTGGTTCGGGCAGATCGCCGTTCGCGTCGATTGTCGGGGCCCCGGCGGGGCTCAGTGCGTGGTCTTCGGTTCGAGCTGGAAGGTCTCGATGCCGGCGGCCGCCAGTTCGGGCGCGATCCCCAGCGCCCAGGCGGCGGCGATGGCCGCCAGCATGGTCTCCGGCGGCACCTCGGCCATGCGGCCACGGGTGAATTCGGGTCCCTGCGTCTCGACCCCGCCGGTGGCCAGGATCGCGCGGCCGTGGCGCAGGAACACGGCTCGCCCGCCCTGGGCGCGCTGCGCCTGCAGGACCGGTGTGGCTGCGTCGACGCCGTAGAGGATCACCTCGCCGTCGCACAGGCCGGCCAGTTCGGCCACCCGCTCGTCGTCGGCATTGAGCACCGCCACGCCGTCCGGCAGTACCACGTCGACCTGGGTGCGCAGCACCTTGAGCATCTGGTCGGATTCGCGAATGTCGAACGCCGCCAGCGCCGCGGCGCCGTCGAGGTCGGTGACGACGCCGACCTGGCAGCGGTCGTAGGCGAGGCCGTCGCGCAGGATGGCCTCGGCGCCGTTCTCCACCACCGCCACCTCCACCTGCCGGTTGATCAGCAGCCGGTGGCTGGCTTCCCAGTGCGCGCAGTCGCCGTGCTCGATCCGGCGTCCGCCGAGGAACAGGCCGTCGCGGCAGGCCAGCCCGACGTGGCGGCCGCTCAGGTGCACCAGCCAGGCCACCAGCCGGGCGATGGTGTGGGTGCCTCGGGTCCCGGCCACGCCGACGATGGGAATGCGCCCGCTTTCCGTTTCGGCGAACAGGTGGTCGATGATGGCTTGGCCGACCGGCCGCGGCATGCCCTCGGCCGGCCGCAGGTGCATCAGCAGCCCGGGGCCGGCGTTGACCTCGACGATCGCGCCGCCCTGCTCGGCCAGCGGGCGCGAGATGTCCTCGGCCACCACGTCGACGCCGGCGATGTCCAGGCCCACCACGCGCGCGGCGAGCGACACGATGTGGTCGACCTCGGGGTGGACCTGGTCGCTGCAGTCGATCGCGACGTTGCCGTTGCGCTGGATCAGCACGCGGCGGCCGCTGGCCGGCACCGCATCGGGCGCGAGCCCCTGGCGCTGCAGGTCGGACAGCACCGCGCCGTCCTTGTCGGTCTCGATCAGGCCGAGCGGGAAGTCCTCGGTCTCGCCGCGCCTCGGGTCGGTGTTGATCTGGGCGTCGACCAGCTCACTCACCGTGGAGCGGCCGTCACCGGTGACCCAGGCGGTCTCGCCGCGCGCTGCGGCCACCACCCGGCCGCCCACCACCAGCAGGCGGTGCTCCTGGCCGGGCACGTGGCGCTCGACCATGACCTCGCTGCCGTGCAGGTCGGCATAGGCATACGCGGCCTCGATGTCCTCGCGGCTGGTCAGGTCCAGCGTGACGCCTCGGCCGTGGTTGCCGTCGGTCGGCTTCAGTGCCACCGGCAGGCCGATGTCCTGCGCCGCCTCCCAGGCGGCCTCGACGCTGTCGACGACCTCACCCTCCGGCACCGGCACGCCGCAGGACTTGAGCAGGCGCTTGGTCAGGTCCTTGTCGCCGGCGATGCCCTCGGCGATGGCGCTGGTGCGGTCGGTCTCGGCGGTCCAGATGCGGCGCTGGCGGGCACCGTGGCCGAGCTGCACCAGGTTGCCATCATTGAGGCGGATGTGCGGGATGCCACGTTCGGTGGCGGCGCCGACGATGGCGGCGGTGCTGGGCCCGAAATAGGTGTCGTCGACCTGCTCGCGCACGCGGGCCACGGCCGCAGCGACATCGAAGGCCTCATCGTTGATGGCGGCCATCAGCAGCCGGTGGCCGTCGGCCAGCGCCGTGCGCGCGACCTGCTCCTCGCGGGCACGAAACACCATGCGGTAGACGCCCCGCTGCGACGTGCTGCGGGTCTGGCCGAAACCGGTGGGCATGCCCGCCAGGTTGAGGAGCTCGATGACCACGTGCTCCAACACGTGGCCGCACCAAGTGCCCTCCCGCAGGCGCTGCAGGAACCCGCCCCGCTCGCCCACGCCGCAGTGGTGCTCCTCGAGCGCCGGCAGCAGCGCGCACAGGCGCTCGTTGAAGCCGGGCAACAGATGGGAGGGGTGGTCTTCGAGCTCGCCGAGGTCGAGCCAGGTTTCCAGCACCGGCCGGTAGGTCCAGATGTTGGGGCCGCGCAGGTAATTGATGCGGAGCAGTTGCAGGTCGTTTTTCTTGCTCATTTTCGGCGGGGACGAGGCGCCCGGGCAGCCCAGGACCGACGCACGATTGTGCGCCCGACCGGCTCCTTGGCACCACGCTCCGGGCCGCATTCCATGCGGCACGCCAACCCGGCATCGGTCAGAATCTCGGGCCCTTCCGAGGGATTGAGGGCCGCCTTGTGGGTCTTCGAGAACAAATCAGAATGCATCATCACCATCCAGTCGGCGTCCCAGCGGACGGGGCCTCCCCCGCACGCATCGCGCTCCAGTCGCAGCTCGCACCGGAAGAGAACGTGCTGGCGACGCTGGAGGTTGACCTGGACGCACGCCTGCATTTCGGCGCCGGGCTGCTGGCGCTCACCGACCGGCGGCTGCTGGCCCGCGAACCGGGCGCCACCGCCTGGCAGGCCTGGCCGCTGAACAGCGACCTGACGCTGCGCCACACCGACCACGCCGGGGTCGGCAGCCTGGAGTTGCACGATCCCGCCACCCGGCGCGCCGGCTGGCGCTTCACGCTGCGTCACAACGTGCAGGCGCTGCGCCTGCTGAAACTGTTCGAATTGCAACAGACCCGCCTGCGCACCGGCGAGTCGCCCGGCGACGACGGCACGCTCTGCCCCAGCTGCCAGGCGCCGCTGCCGCCCGACAGCGACGACTGCCCGCTGTGCGCCCGGGAGCTGAACACCCCGCCCTCGACCTGGGTGCTGCTGCGGCTGTGGCGCTTCGCCCGGCCCTACCGCAAGGAGCTGGCGATCGGCTTCGGGCTGACGCTGGCCTCGACCGCGGCGACGCTGGTGCCGCCCTACCTGACGATCCCGCTGATGGACGAGGTGCTGATCCCGTTCCAGAACGGCCAGCAGATCGACCCGAAACTGGTGCTGATGCTGCTGGGCGGCCTGCTGGCGGCCGCGCTGGCAGCCTGGGGCCTGAGCTGGGCCCGCACCTACCTGCTGGCGCTGGTGTCCGAGCGCATCGGCGCTGATCTGCGCACCACCACCTTCGAGCACCTGCTGCGGCTTTCGCTCGACTACTTCGGTGGCAAGCGCACCGGCGACCTGATGGCGCGCATCGGCTCCGAGACCGACCGCATCTGCGTCTTCCTGTCGCTGCACGCGCTGGATTTCGCGACCGACGTGCTGATGATCGGGATGACCGCGGTGATCCTGGCCTCGATCAACCCCTGGCTGGCGCTGGTGACCCTGCTGCCGCTGCCCTTCATCGCCTGGATGATCCACCTGGTGCGCGACCGCCTGCGCACCGGCTTCGAGAAGATCGACCGCGTGTGGTCCGAAGTGACCAATGTGCTGGCCGACACGATCCCGGGCATCCGCGTGGTCAAGGCCTTCGCCCAGGAGCAGCGCGAGGCCGACCGCTTCCGCGACGCGAACCGGCACAACCTCGCGGTCAACGACCGGCTCAACAAGACCTGGAGCCTGTTCTCGCCGACCGTGTCGCTGCTGACCGAGGTGGGCCTGCTGGTGGTGTGGGCCTTCGGCATCTGGCAGGTCAGCAAGAACGAGATCACGGTCGGCGTGCTGACCGCCTTCATCGCCTACATCGGCCGCTTCTACGGCCGGCTGGACTCGATGAGCCGCATCGTCTCGGTCACTCAGAAGGCGGCCGCCGGCGCCAAGCGCATCTTCGACATCCTCGATCATGTGTCGAACGTGCCCGAGCCCGCCCAGCCACAGCGCATCGACAGGCTCCAGGGCCGCATCGAGCTGGCCGACATCGGCTTCCGCTACGGCTCGCGCACCGTGATCCGCGGGCTGCAGCTCGACATCCGACCGGGCGAGATGATCGGCCTGGTCGGCCACAGCGGCTCTGGCAAGAGCACGCTGGTCAACCTGATCTGCCGCTTCTATGACGTGACCGACGGCGCGATCAAGGTCGATGGCATCGACATCCGTCGCTTCGGCGTGGCCGACTACCGACGCCACATCGGCCTGGTGCTGCAGGAGCCCTTCCTGTTCTTCGGCACGATCGCCGAGAACATCGCCTACGGCAAGCCGGGCGCCACGCGCGCCGAGATCGTGGCTGCGGCCCGCGCCGCGCACGCGCACGAGTTCATCCTGCGCTTGCCGCAGGGCTACGACTCGCTGGTCGGCGAGCGCGGCCAGGGCCTGTCGGGCGGCGAGCGCCAGCGCATCAGCATCGCGCGCGCGCTGCTGATCGATCCGCGCATCCTGATCCTCGACGAGGCCACTTCCTCGGTCGATACCGAGACCGAGAAGGAGATCCAGAAGGCGCTCGACAACCTGGTGCAGGGCCGTACCACCATCGCGATCGCGCACCGCCTCTCCACGCTGCGCAAGGCCGACCGGCTGGTCGTCATGGACCGCGGCCGCATCGTCGAGGTGGGCCCGCACGACGCGCTGATGGCGCAGCGCGGCGCCTACTGGCGGCTCTACGAGGCGCAGCTGCGCCGCGTCGAAGGCGACGACGGCGAGGCGGCGCTGGAGCACCCTTCGCCGTCGACGCTGTCGCCGTCGGCCCACCCGACCGAACTCGCATGAACACCACGACCGCGATGGATGACGACAGCGGGCTGCGGCTCGAGCGCAATGCCTTCGGCCGCCTGGTCCTCACGGCGGCGGACGGCGTGGCGCACGACGGCGTGGTGCCGGTGCGTGCCTTCCCGATCGCCGCGCCCGACGAAGGCGTGTCGATCGTCGGGGCCGACGGGCGCGAGCTGCACTGGATCGAGCGCCTGAGCGCCCTGCCACCGGCGCCGCGTGCGCTGCTGGAGGCGGAGCTCGCCAGCCGCGAGTTCATGCCGACCATCCTGCAGATCAGCGCCGTGTCGACCTTCTCGACGCCCAGCCACTGGACGGTCGAGACCGACCGCGGCAGCACGAGCTTCGTGCTCAAGGGCGAAGAAGACATCCGCCGGCTCGGCCACGGCGCGCTGCTGATCGTCGACAGCCACGGCATCCAGTTCCTGGTGCGCGACCGCCTGGCGCTGGACCGGCGCTCGAAGAAGCTGCTGGAGCGCTTTCTCTAGGACCGGTTAACGCCGCCGGTCACGGCATGCCGTGCCAGCAGCGACGGCGCCGTGACACGGTTGCGGCCCTCGCGCTTGGAGGCGTAGAGCGCCTCGTCGGCCCGCGAGAACCAGCTCTCGCCGTTGTCGCTGGGCCACAGGTCGGCGACGCCGAGCGACACCGTGATCTGCCCGACCTGCTGCTCGCTGTTGCGGCGGCGGATGCGGCTGTTGGCGATCGAGGTGCGGATGCGCTCGGCCAGCTCGACCGCGCCCTTGAGCGGCGTCGACGGCAGCAGCAGCGCGAACTCCTCGCCGCCGATGCGGGCGGCCAGGTCGTCGTTGCGCACGCTCTCCTTCAGCACCCGCGCCACCGCCATCAGCACCTGGTCGCCGAACAGGTGGCCGTGGGTGTCGTTGACCAGCTTGAAGTGGTCGATGTCGACCAGCACCAGCGACATCGCCGCCTCGCGGTCGGCCAGGAACTTGGCGATGTGCTGCTCGAAGGAGCGGCGGTTGTGCAGGCCGGTCAGGCTGTCGGTCTGCGCCTCGCTGCGGGCGGCAGCCACCTCGGCCCGCAGCTGCGCGATCTCGCGCTGGTTCACGTCCAGCCGACTCTGCAGCTGGCGCATCGCCTCCGACATCTCGCGCGTGCTGGCCACCACCCCCTGCAACACCGCGCCGCCGTTCGCCTCGCGATCGAGTTCGGCCTGCCACTGCGACAGCGACTGGTCGAAGGCCGAGGTGCGGTCGGTCGCTTCCAGCGCATCCTGCTCCATGCTGCGCAGGATGCGGCGGGCGTTCTCGGCCACCCGCTCGGAGGTCTCGAGCCCGACCGGCGCGACATAGGCCTTGAACAGCCGGGCCACGTCGGCCTCGGTCAGGGCCCGCCCGTCGGCGGTGAGCCGCTCGATCTCGGCCTTCAGGTCGCCGCTGCGGCCCGACACATACTCGTACCAGACCGCGTAGTTGATGGGGTGCAGGGCGACCGAATGCTTGGCCATCTGCGGGAGCGCGAGCCTGAGTAGTTCGCTGCTCCGCTCGACACTGTCGGGGTAGTTGCCTGAGATCACTGCGAGCTCTTGTTGTCTAGTTGCTGCCGTGCCGACGTCCGCCTCGCCACCCGGCGCGCCACGCGCTGCGCCAGGACGGCCGCCACAGCGGCCAGGGGTCGGCGCGTCCTCCGCTCACCGGCCTCCCCGACCTGTACTGCCCGCTCGGGAGACGCGGCCGGTGGCACGGCTCCGACAACACCCCCCGAGTGACACAAGTCTAACAAGTTGCACCGCCGGGACTTCGGGTCAGCACGGATACCGGGGCCAAAAACTCAGCTCAGCGCAGCGCAGCCACCACGTCCGGCGGCGCCTGCACCAGCTCGATCAGCACGCCTTCGCCACCGACCGGGAACTCGTCGTTGCCCTTGGGGTGGATGAAGCAGATGTCGTGACCGGCCGCGCCCTTGCGGATGCCGCCGGGCGCGAAGCGCACCCCGTTCTCGCTCATCCACTGCACCGCCTTCGGCAGGTCGTCGACCCACAGACCCACGTGGTTCAGCGGCGTGGCGTGCACGGCCGGCTTCTTGTCGGGATCGACCGGTTGCATCAGGTCGACCTCCACCGCATGGGCACCGCGGCCCATCGCGCAGATGTCCTCGTCGACGTTCTCGCGCTCGGAGACGAAGTGCCCGGTGACCGACAGCCCCAGCATGTCGACCCACAGCGCACGCAGGCGCTGCTTGTCCGGCCCGCCGATGGCGATCTGCTGCAGGCCGAGGATGCGGAAGGGTTTGCTGCTGCTCATCGCGGAGCCCCTCAGGCGAAACGGATGATCGGCTGGTCGACCGACAGGCTCTCGCCCTTGCCGGCCAGCACCTCGGCCACCGTGCCGTCCTGCGCGGCGATCAGGATGTTCTCCATCTTCATCGCCTCCACCACGGCCAGCTTCTCGCCGGCCACCACCGCCTGGCCGGGCTTCACCACCACGTCGGCCAGCAGCCCGGGCATCGGCGCGAGCAGGAACTTGCTGGTATCGGGCGGCGCCTTGTAGGGCATCAGCTTCTGCAGCTCGGCGGCGCTCGGCGACAGCACCAGCGCGTCGGCGCACAGGCCGTTGTGGTTGACGCGCAGGTCCAGGCCGCGCCGCTCGACCTGGGCCGTGAACGGACGGCCGTTGCAGGAGCCGCCGATGCGCACCTCGCCGTAGCGCCAGTCGCTCTGGAATTCGTAGCGCTTGTCGTCCAGCGTGACCACCACCGACCCGTTGACGTGCACCTGCACCGGCCGGTGGGTGGATGCCCCCTGCTCGCCGCGCAGCACGACCACGTAGTCGTCGCCGATGCGCAGGCCGTGCCCCGGCAGCTGCCCGGTGATGACCGCCGAGCGCGCCAGGAACTTGCGGTTCACCGCCGCAGCCAGCGCGACCACGAAGTCCGGGTCCTCGTGCACCACGTCCGAGGCTTTGAAGCCTTCGGGAAGTGCTCGGCGATGAAGCCGGTGTTGAAGTCGCCCGAGACGAAATCGGGGTGCGCCAGCAACGCCGCCTGGAACGGGATGTTGCTGCTGATGCCGCGGATCACGAAGGCGTTGAGCGCCTCGCGCATCTTGGCGATCGCGTCGAGCCGGTCCGTCCCGTGCACGATGAGCTTGGCGATCATCGAGTCGTAGTACATCGGGATCTCGCCGCCCTCGTAGACGCCGGTATCGACCCGCACGCCGCCGTCCCAGGGCATCGGCAGCGCGGCTTCCATCGTCTGCACCGGCGGCTGGTAGCGCACCAGGCGCCCGGTCGACGGCAGGAAGTTGCGGTACGGATCCTCGGCGTTGATGCGGCACTCCATCGCCCAACCGGTGCGCCGGATGTCGGCCTGTGCGAACGGCAGCTTCTCGCCGGCGGCCACGCGAATCATCAGCTCGACCAGGTCCACGCCGGTGATGCACTCGGTGACCGGGTGCTCGACCTGCAGCCGCGTGTTCATCTCGAGGAAGTAGAAGCCCTGGTCCTTGCCGACCACGAACTCCACCGTGCCGGCGCTCTGGTACTTCACGGCCTTGGCCAGCGCCACGGCCTGCTCGCCCATCGCCTTGCGCGTGGCGTCGCTGATGAACGGCGACGGCGCCTCCTCGATCACCTTCTGGTGACGGCGCTGGATCGAGCACTCGCGCTCATGCAGGTAGACCACGTTGCCGTGGGCGTCGCCCAGCACCTGGATCTCGATGTGGCGCGGCTGCTCGACGAACTTCTCGATGAAGACGCGGTCGTCGCCGAAGCTGTTCTTCGCCTCGTTGCGGCAGGAGCTGAAACCGTCGAAGGCCTCCTTGTCGTTGAACGCCACGCGCAGGCCCTTGCCGCCACCGCCGGCGCTGGCCTTGATCATCACCGGGTAGCCGATGCCCTGGGCGATCTCCACGGCGCGCTCGGCGGATTCGATCGCGTCGTTCCAGCCCGGGATGGTGTTGACCTTCGCCTCGTTGGCGAGCTTCTTCGAGGCGATCTTGTCGCCCATCGCCGCGATGCTGTAGTGCTTGGGTCCGATGAAGACCAGGCCCTCCTCCTCGACGCGGCGCGCGAAGTCCTCGTTCTCCGACAGGAAGCCGTAGCCGGGGTGGATGGCCTGCGCGCCGGTCTGCTTCGCGGCGGCGATGATCTTGTCGGCCACCAGGTAGGACTCGCGGCTCGGCGCCGGCCCGAGCAGCACCGACTCGTCGGCCAGCTCCACGTGCCGCGCGTCGCGGTCGGCTTCGGAGTAGACCGCGACCGTCGCGATGCCGAGCTTCTTGGCCGTCTTGATGACCCGGCAGGCGATCTCGCCGCGGTTGGCAATGAGGATCTTGGTGAACATGTCTCGTTCCCTCGCCGCGTCAAAGAGGAATGTTGCCGTGCTTGCGCCACGGGTTCTCGAGCTTCTTGTCGCGCAGCATCACCAGCGAACGGCAGATGCGCTTGCGCGTCTCGTGCGGCTGGATCACGTCGTCGATGTAGCCGCGCGCACCAGCCACGAAGGGGTTGGCGAAGCGCTGCTTGTACTCGGCCTCGCGCGCCGCCAGCTTGACCGGATCGCCCTTGTCCTCGCGGAAGATGATCTCCACCGCGCCCTTCGCGCCCATCACCGCGATCTCGGCGTTGGGCCAGGCGAAGTTCACGTCGCCGCGCAGGTGCTTGGAGGCCATCACGTCGTAGGCGCCGCCGTAGGCCTTGCGCGTGATCACCGTCACCTTCGGCACGGTGCACTCGGCATAGGCGTAGAGCAGCTTCGCGCCGTGCTTGATGATGCCGCCGTACTCCTGGCTGGTGCCCGGCATGAAGCCCGGCACGTCGACGAAGGTCACCACCGGGATGTTGAAGGCGTCGCAGAAGCGCACGAAGCGCGCCGCCTTGATGCTGCTCTTGATGTCCAGGCAGCCGGCCAGCACCAGCGGCTGGTTGGCGACGATGCCGACCGTCTGCCCCTCCATGCGCGCGAAGCCGATCAGGATGTTCTTCGCGTACTCGGGCTGCAGCTCGAAGAAGTCGCCGTCGTCGGCCACCTTCAGGATCAGCTCCTTCATGTCGTAGGGCTTGTTGGCGTTGTCCGGCACCAGCGTGTCGAGCGAATAGTCCAGCCGCTCGGCCGGGTCGCCGCCCAGGCGCACCGGCGCCTTCTCGCGGTTGTTCAGCGGCAGGTAGTTGTAGAAGCGCCGCAGCATCAGGATGGCCTCGACGTCGTTCTCGAACGCCATGTCGGCGACGCCGCTCTTGGTGGTGTGGGTGGTCGCGCCGCCCAGCTCCTCGGCGGTCACTTCCTCGTGGGTCACCGTCTTCACCACCTCGGGCCCGGTGACGAACATGTAGCTGCTGTCCTTCACCATGAAGATGAAGTCGGTCATCGCCGGCGAGTAGACGGCACCACCGGCCGACGGCCCCATGATCAGGCTGATCTGCGGCACCACGCCCGAGGCCATCACGTTGCGCTGGAACACCTCGGCATAGCCGCCCAGCGAGGCCACGCCCTCCTGGATGCGCGCGCCGCCGGAATCATTGAGGCCGATGACCGGCGCACCGACCTTCATCGCCTGGTCCATCACCTTGCAGATCTTCTCGGCGTGGGCCTCGCTGAGCGCGCCGCCGAACACGGTGAAGTCCTGGCTGAAGACGAACACCAGGCGGCCGTTGATCATGCCGTAGCCGGTCACGACGCCGTCGCCGGGGATCTTGTTGTCGGCCATGCCGAAGTCGGCGCAGCGGTGCTCGACGAACATGTCCCATTCCTCGAAGGTGCCGGCGTCGAGCAGCAGTTCCAGGCGCTCGCGCGCGGTGAGCTTGCCCTTGCCGTGCTGCGCCTCGATGCGCTTCTCGCCGCCGCCCAGGCGGGCCCGCTCGCGTCGCCGCTTGAGCTCTTCGATGATGTCGTGCATGGGGATGGTCCTCTCGGCCTGGATGGATGTGTCGGGTGGGACGGAACGGGGCGGAAGTCGGTGTGTGGATCAGTCGGCAAGGTCGAGCAGGCGGCGCGCCGCCACCGAGGCCGCCAGCCGGCCGGCGCGCACGTCGGCGCTGGTGGCGGAGAGCGCCTCGCGCACGGCAGGGTGTCCGCGAAAGCGCGCCTTCAGCCCGGCCTCGATGCGCTCCCACATCCAGGCCTGGTCCTGCTGGTGGCGGCGCGACGCGAGCCGGCCGCTCTGCGTCTGCAGCTCGCGAAAGCGCTCCACGGTGGCCCAGAACTCGGGCAGGCCAGCGCCCTTCAGCGCGCTGAGCTGCAGCACCTGCGGATGCCACAGCTGCGCATCGTGGTGGGCCGTCATCGGGTTGCCGTGCTGCCCCAGCAGCCGCAGCGCCGAGGTGATCTGCGCACGCGCCCGCGTGGCGGCGGCCTCGTCGAGGTCGGCCTTGTTGATCACCACCAGGTCGGCCAGCTCCATCACGCCCTTCTTGATGGCCTGCAGATCGTCGCCGGCATTGGGCAACTGCAGCAGCACGAACATGTCGGTCATGCCGGCCACTGCGATCTCGCTCTGGCCGACGCCGACGGTCTCGACGATCACCACGTCGTAGCCCGCCGCCTCGGCCACCAGCATCGACTCGCGCGTCTTCTCGGCCACGCCGCCCAGCGTGCCCGAGGCCGGGCTGGGGCGGATGTAGGCGCGCTCGTCGACCGACAGCCGCTCCATGCGCGTCTTGTCGCCCAGGATGGAGCCGCCCGAGACGCTGGACGACGGGTCCACCGCCAGCACCGCGACGCGGTGGCCGCGCTCCACCAGGAACAGCCCCAGGCTCTCGATGAAGGTGGACTTGCCGACCCCGGGCACGCCGGAGATGCCCAGCCGCAGCGATCGGCCGCTGTGCGGCAGCAGGGTGTTGATCAGTTCGTCGGCGCGCGCGCGATGCTCCTCGCGCGTCGACTCGAGCAGCGTGATGGTCTTGGCGATGGCACGGCGCTGCACCGGCCCGGCCGGGCCGAGCACGCCGTCGATCAGCGCCTGGTCGGGGACGGCAGCCATCGGCTCAGTGGGCGGCGATGGCCTTCTTGATCTGCTCGAGCACGTCCTTCGCCGAGGCCGGGATCGGCGTGCCGGGGCCGTAGATGCCTTGACGCCGGCCTCGTAGAGGAACTCGTAGTCCTGGCGCGGGATCACGCCGCCGACGAACACGATGATGTCGTCGGCGCCCTGCTTCTTCAGTTCGGCCACGATGGCCGGCACCAGCGTCTTGTGGCCGGCGGCGAGCGTGGACACGCCGATCGCGTGCACGTCGTTCTCGATCGCCTGGCGCGCGCATTCGTCGGGCGTCTGGAACAGCGGCCCCATGTCGACGTCGTAGCCGAGGTCGGCGAAGGCGGTGGCCACGACCTTGGCGCCGCGGTCGTGGCCGTCCTGGCCGAGCTTGGCGATCATCACGCGCGGCCGGCGACCGTGGTCGTCGGCGAAGGCCGCGATCTCGGTCTTGAGTTGTTCCCAGCCTTCGGCCGAATCGTAGGCAGCTGCGTACACGCCGGTCACCTTCTGCGTATCGGCGCGGTGGCGCCCCCAGACCTTCTCGAGCGCCGAGGACACCTCGCCGACCGTGGCGCGCAGGCGGATCGCCTTCACGCTCAGGTCGAGCAGGTTGCCCTGGCCGGATTCGGCGCATTGTGTCAGCGCGTCCAGCGCCGCCTGCACCGCGGGTGCGTCGCGGCGCGCACGGATCGCCTTGAGCCGCTCGATCTGGCTGTCGCGCACCTTCACGTTGTCGATATCGAGGAAATCGACCGCGTCTTCCTTGTCGAGCTTGTACTTGTTGACGCCGACGATCACGTCCTTGCCGGAGTCGATGCGGGCCTGCTTCTCGGCCGCGCTGGCCTCGATCTTGAGCTTGGCCCAGCCGGAGTCCACCGCCTTGGTCATGCCGCCCATCGCCTCGACCTCCTCGATGATGGCCCAGGCGGCGTCGGCCATGTCCTGGGTGAGCTTCTCCATCATGTAGCTGCCGGCCCAGGGGTCGACCACGTTGGTGATGTGGGTCTCCTCCTGGATGATCAGCTGGGTGTTGCGCGCGATGCGCGAGCTGAACTCGGTGGGCAGCGCGATCGCCTCGTCGAGCGCATTGGTGTGCAGCGACTGCGTGCCGCCGAACACCGCCGCCATCGCTTCGATGGTGGTACGCACCACGTTGTTGTACGGGTCCTGCTCGGTCAGGCTCCAGCCCGAGGTCTGCGAGTGGGTGCGCAGCATCAGGCTCTTCGGGTTCTTGGGCTCGAACTCCTGCATGATCTTCCACCACAGCATGCGCGCGGCGCGCATCTTGGCGATCTCGAGATAGAAGTTCATGCCGATCGCCCAGAAGAAGCTCAGGCGGCCGGCGAACTCGTCGACGTTCAGGCCCTTGGCGAGCGCGGTGCGCACGTACTCCTTGCCGTCGGCCAGCGTGAAGGCCAGCTCCAGCGCCTGGTTCGCGCCGGCCTCCTGCATGTGGTAGCCGGAGATCGAGATCGAGTTGAACTTCGGCATGTGCTGTGCCGTGTACTCGATGATGTCGCCGATGGCCCGCATGCTCGGCTCGGGCGGGAAGATGTAGGTGTTGCGGACCATGAACTCCTTGAGGATGTCGTTCTGGATGGTCCCGCTCAGCTGGTCCTGGCGCACGCCCTGCTCCTCGGCCGCGACGATGTAGCCGGCCAGCACCGGCAGCACCGCACCGTTCATCGTCATCGACACCGACACCTTGTCGAGCGGGATGCCGTCGAACAGGATCTTCATGTCCTCCACGCTGTCGATCGCCACGCCGGCCTTGCCGACGTCGCCGGTCACGCGCGGGTGGTCGCTGTCGTAGCCGCGGTGGGTGGCCAGGTCGAAGGCCACGCTCACGCCCTGCCCGCCGGCAGCCAGCGCCTTGCGGTAGAAGGCGTTCGATTCCTCGGCGGTCGAGAAGCCGGCGTACTGGCGGATGGTCCACGGCCGCACCGCGTACATCGTGGCCTGCGGACCGCGCAGGTAGGGTGCGAAGCCGGGCAGCGTGTCGGTGTGCGGCAGGCCCTGCAGGTCGGCCGCGGTGTACAGCGGCTTCACGGTGATGCCTTCGGGCGTGACCCAGTTCAGCGCCGACACGTCGCCGCCGGGGGCCGACTTCGCGGCGGCCTTGTGCCAGGCCGCCAGGGCCTCGGGCGAAAGTACGGGGCGATCGGACATGGCGAATCTTTCCTGCGGTGAACGGTGTGCAAGGCGCCGCGGCATGACACGAGGCGCGCGTCAGGCTCCGGAAATCCGGGCTGGACGGCGAACTGAGGCGCGATCATAATTCAAAACTGAATTACAAACACGTCTTGTGTGCGCTGCACCAAAACGACTGCCGCCGGGACCCATGTCCGAACCCCCCCTCACGCTCGCCAGCACCGCCCTCGACCGCACACCTGCCGACTCCGCGGCCGGCGCGCTGCCCGATCGCGCGCTGTACGAGCAGGTGGCCGAGGCGCTGCGCACGCGCATCCTGTCGCACCGGCTCGCGCCGGGCAGCTGGATCGACGAGAAGGCGCTGGCGGTCGAGTACGGCATCAGCCGCACGCCGCTGCGCGAAGCGCTGAAGGTGCTGGCCGCCGAGGGCCTGGTGACGATGAAGCTGCGCCGCGGCGCCTACGTCACCGAGGTCTCGGCGCGCGACCTGAGCGAGGTGTTCCATCTGCTCGCGCTGCTGGAGAGCGATGCCGCCGCCGCCGCCGCCAGCCGGCTCACGCCCGAGCAGCTGGCCGAACTGGAGACCCTGCACGAACAGCTCGAACGCAACCTCGGCGACCGCGACCGCTTCTTCGCCGCCAACGAGCGCTTCCACCTGCGCCTGCTCGAACTGGCCGACAACCGCTGGCGCGTGCAGATGGTCGCCGACCTGCGCAAGGTGATGAAGCTCAACCGCCACCACTCGCTGTTCAAGCAGGGCCGGCTGGAGGCGTCGTTGAACGAACACCGCCAGCTGATGGCCGCGCTGCGCGCGCGCGATGCCGAGCAGGCTCAACAACTGATGCGCCGGCATCTCGCCAACGGTGAAGAGGCGGCGGCGATGCGCTGAGCCTGGCCCGCGCGCTGCTGACCAGGCCATCGGGTGAACGGCTCCGTTCGTGTCCCCCGGCGTCGGCCTCCCGGCCGACCCCTCCTCCTCTACCTCACTTCGCCATTCACCCGACGCCCTGGTCGCACGCACCACCGCGGCACGCGAAGGCTTTACAACCCCAGCACACCGCGGTGTATCGAAGCGCCGTGACGGGCCGCTGTGTGGAGTGAAGTAGAGGAGGAGAGCCCGGCCGGAGGGCGGGCTCGGGGGACATGAACGCAACAGAGCGGCCCGGCGCGGCGCCCGCTCAGCCCAGCAACCTCAAACGCCACACAAGCTCATCTCATCCCCGGCGCCCGCGTGATCTGCGCGCGAATCTCCGCCAGCTTCGCCTTCAGGCTCTGCCGCTGCTGCGGTGCCAGGCGCAGCAGCATCTTCTGCCCCGCCGACCGCGCCTCCAGCGCCGGGTCGGCGAACTCGTAGCGCACCCACGGGCGCGCGGGCTGGACGGGCCCCTTCACCTCGGTCAGCACGACCGCCAGCGGGCCCGCCGGCTCCGGCGTCTGCAGCAGGTGGTCGATGACGTCGACCAACCGGTCGTTGAAGTAGCCGCGCGGATAGCCCAGTTCCTGGTAGGCCTGCTGGAACAGCGGATACAGCCGCACGTACAACGCAACCGCGCGAGCGGTGTCCACCGACTCGACGAAGGCCGTGAAGGCCGCATAGCGCGCGCCATTGGCCGCAGCGATCACGCTGCCACCACCCGCGCCGGGCTCGACCGTGAAGCGCCCTGCGCTCGGGTTGACCGGCCACAGCCGCGGCGCCGCATGCGGCCGGGCCAGGTTGTCCACGGTCGCGACGACGCGGTGCGCGAAGCCGTCGACCTGCAGGAACTTGAGCACCGCCGGCTGTCCGAGCAGCTCGACCAGCGCCGAGCGGACCGCGGCATCGGCGCGCTCCGGCGTCGCCGGGGCCGACGCGCCGGCCGCCGCATCGCTGCCCTGCGCATCGATCGGGTGCCGGATGGCGGGC